>CAMDKB010000040.1 GCA_945901195.1 Rhizobium sp. Q54 | reverse complement strand
ACGCTTTCACTGATTTGCGAATCCCTTAAATGACGACAGGCCCTAGAAGAATTCGGCACTTATAGCGACGGAAGAAGAAGAACAGCGATATAAAGATGCGCGGCGGCCGAACGACCCAGAAACCTTTCGTGAGTTCTTGAAATCGATATCTGAAGAAGAACTACAATCGTACGTACTTGACGTATTTTCTTTACTCCATAATACACCAAGTATCGGCAACCGAATTAATCAAATGCAGTGGAGAGTCCTGCGTTTACCTGCTCAGGCAATGACACTTTTAACTTCAGATCGGCCGATTGAACTTTCAGCCCTCGGTAAGACGCCATCATACATTTGCATACCCATTGGACCGAGAGCGATTTTTCTTGCCTTCGATCCAGGCTTTCGAATTCAAGAACTATTGAATGTCCCGACGGATCGCCTGGTTAAGGCGATAAACAAGCGCGTGGTATCTTCCGCTTCGAAATTTGTTTATGGCATTGACGAAGAGCATTTCGAATTCATCAAGAAGCACCTAGCGTCGAATACCGCCGAACCAATCATAGCCAAAGCATTTAGAAAGGCAAAAAACAAAGATGTTTAGTATGATATTTAAACGAGCCACCAATAGCCATAAGTGCTTTAGAAACCAGACGAAATCTACAATTCCATTCGCCTGCCGTCCCTTGCACTATTACCTCTCACTCCCACTCAATCGTCCCCGGCGGCTTGCTCGTCACGTCATACACCACCCTATTAATCCCCTTTACCTCATTGATAATCCTGGTGGCCGCCCTGCCCAAAAAGTTCATATCAAACGGGAAGAAATCTGCTGTCATGCCATCCACTGATGTCACCGCGCGCAGCGCGCATACATGATCATAGGTTCTCCCGTCGCCCATCACGCCGACAGTTCTGACAGGCAGCAGCACGGCAAAAGCCTGCCAGATCACATCGTACAAACCGGCCTTGCGGATCTCGTCGAGGTAGATGGCGTCGGCCTGCCTGAGTATGTCGAGCTTTTCTCTTGTGATGCCGCCGGGGATGCGGATCGCTAACCCCGGACCGGGGAAGGGGTGGCGTCCGACAAAGCTTTCGGGCAGGCCGAGTTCGCGGCCGAGCGCGCGCACTTCGTCTTTAAAAAGTTCGCGCAGGGGTTCGACAAGTTTCATGTTCATGCGTTCGGGCAGGCCGCCGACATTGTGGTGGCTTTTGATGGTGACGCTGGGGCCGCCCGTAAATGACACGCTTTCGATGACATCGGGATAGAGCGTGCCTTGCGCCAGAAATTCGGGCGCGCCCTTGCCGTCGCTGGCGATCTTTTTGGCTTCGGCCTCGAACACCTCGATGAATAGGCGACCGATGGTCTTGCGCTTCTTCTCGGGGTCGCTCTCGCCTTCCAGCTGGCCGATGAAGAGATCGGCCACGTCCACATGCACAAGCGGAATGTTGTAGTGATCGCGAAACAGCGTGACGACCTGTTCGGCTTCGCCCATGCGCATGAGGCCGTGATCGACAAAGACGCAGGTGAGGCGGTCGCCGATGGCTTCATGCAGCAGCACTGCGGCGACGGAGGAATCCACACCGCCCGAGAGGCCGCACAAAACTCGACCCTCTCCCACTTGCGCGCGGATCGCCTTGATCGCCTCGCCACGAAAAGCGGCCATGGTCCAGTCATTCTTCAGCCCGGCGATCTTGTGGACGAAATTGGCGATCAGCTTCGCGCCATCGGGCGTGTGCACGACTTCGGGGTGGAACATGGTGGTGTAGATGCGGCGCGTCTCGTCGCTGGCCACCGCAAACGGCGCGTTTTCGCTCGTCGCCTTCACGGTGAAGCCCGGCGGCAGTTTCGTGACTCGGTCGCCGTGGCTCATCCAGACCGGATATTTACTTCCCTTTTGCCATACGCCGTCAAAGAGGGCGCTGGCCTCGACAATTTCCACATCGGCGCGGCCGAATTCGGCGGCGTGTCCGCCTTCCACTTTTCCGCCGAGCTGATTGGCCGTGGTTTGCTGGCCGTAGCAGATGGCGAGCACCGGCAATCCCGCATCAAAGATCGCCTGCGGCGCGCGGGGCGAGCCTTCATCCGTCACCGAGGCCGGGCCGCCGGAGAGGATGACGGCTTTGGGTTTCATGGCGGCAAAAGCGGCCTCAGCTGATTGAAAAGGCGCGATTTCGCAATAAACGCCGGCTTCGCGAACACGGCGGGCGATGAGCTGGGTCACCTGCGACCCAAAATCCACAATCAGCACCTTGTCGTGATGTGCGGTGATTTCGGCGTGTGCTGCGGAAGCGGGAGCTGCGGACATGAAACCTGATCCTTTTGCGTAGGTACGGGATTAGGCGAGGCAGCGGGCCGGTGCAACGCCGCAGCGCCATTCATGGCCAACTATGAACCGTTTTAACCCGCATTCGAATGATTTTGAGGAAATCCCTGCAAGGCTTGCCTGTCAGATTGCGGCTGTAGAGGTGCTGGAGCCACCCGGGCAGGAGCAGAACATGTTGCAGGAAATCCGGACCAGAAACTTCGTCACACTGTTTTCTGATGGCGTGGAAGCGGACGCACCCGTGAGCCAGGCCGAGCGCAAACGCCGCCGGGCGGAATTGCTGCGCGAAAGCGCCGCGCGGACCTTCACCCGGTTCTGCGCCGACCTCAACCATGCGCTCAGGCCGCGCGCGCTTGTGGGCCTGCCGGGGACGCTGGATTTTATGGTGCGGGAAAAGAGCATTGGCGCCGCCCGCCTGCCCGATGCGCGCCATAGCCGGCAGGTGCCCGACGGTCTGGCTGGTCTGGCGCCAGATCTCTCGCCCGACGCTGTTCTCGACGCTTATAGTCGTGGATTGTTTCTGCGCTGGATGCTGGGACAAGCGACGCTCTGGGCGCCGCACACACGCATGATTGTGGAGCCGAACGCGACACAGGAGCCGGGCGAACTGGCAGCCCGTCTTGCATCTGGTGAATATCACGTGTCGCTGGATCGCGATTTCGATGGTGTCGTCAATGCGGCGACGTCCGATACCATCAGCCAGCGGATGCCCTATGCGCCGTCCGCGCGGGGCATGAATGTGTTTGCGGCCCTCCACGATGCCGGATTTGCGCATTCAGTCGAAGTTCGCAGCGCGGATGGCGCATTGGCCGGCGGCCTCTATGGCATTGCCTGCGGTGGCATGTTCGTCATTCAGAGCCGGTTCGGAGTGGACGAATTTGCGAGTGATATTGCCGCTCTGGCCCTGATCCGCCATCTCAAGGCCTGGGATTTCAAACTGATCGACGGTTGCGCAGACAAGGGGCTGGAACGCCTTGGTTTTGCGGAAGTGCCGCAGCGGGCACAGCTGGCCCGCATTCCCGGCGCACTTTCCGGCGGCCGGCCCGGCCGCTGGCTCGCAAGCCCGAACTTGCTGGGTTAGCCAGTCCTCGACATCACGGCGATGTAAAAGCCGTCTGTGCCGGTGGCATGTGGCGACAGGCGCAGGCCCGCGCCATGTCCGGATGCCTGCGAAGCCAATTCGGCAACTCCCGCCTCGCGCGCCAGATGGGCCGCATCCAGGGGCAGAAAATCTGCGTGATCGCGCAGGAAAGCTGAAACCTGATCCTCATTCTCGTCGCGCAGCCACGAGCAGGTTATGTAGGCCAGCCGGCCGCCGGGACGCACAAACCGGATCGCCGATTGCAGCACGTCCTGCTGTTCTTTCAGCCGTTCCTCAAGCGCGCCGGGGCGCACCCGCCATTTGGCGTCGGGATTGCGCCGCCAGGTGCCCGAGCCTGTGCAGGGCGCATCAATCAGCACCAGATCGCAGCGTTTTTCAAGGTCGGCCAGCACATCCTGCTTGCCGCGCGGCGCGTGGACCTGAACGTTATGCGCGCCAGCCTTCGTCAGCCGGTCATAGATTGGCATGAGCCGGCGGCCGTCTTCGTCGGTGGCGTGAATCTGCCCCTTGTTGTCGAGCATGGCCGCAAGCGCGAGCGATTTGCCGCCTGCGCCCGCGCAGAGGTCGAGTATTTGTGTTGCGTTGCCCGTTCCCGCGATGAGCGCGGCCAACTGGGAAGCTTCGTCCTGAATCTCCACGTGTCCGCGTGCGATAGCCGGCTCCGCGTTCAGCGCAGGCGCGCGGCCTTCAGGATCAATGGCGATGCGCAGCCCCCACGGCGAATACGGGGTTGCAACGGCGCCCAGATGAGCGAGTTCGGCCAGCGCCTTCTCGCGTGTGGTCTTCAGCAGATTGGCGCGCAAATCGACCGGCGCACGCAGCGCCAGCGCCCTGCCCTCGGCCACCGCATCGTCCCCAAAAGCTGCAGCCATGCGGTCAGACAGCCATTGCGGATAATCACCAAGTACATGATCAGGCGCGCCTTCGAGATCAGCTGCTTCGAGCCGTGCGCGCTCTTGATCGCTCAAAACCTCCGGGCCGTATTTGTCGCCCGTGCAATGGGCGTTGATGGCGGCAACCGGCATGCCGCGCAAACGCACGAGCGAGCCCAGCATCATCGAGCGCACATCGTCAGCGCCCATGATCCAGGAAGCTGAGGATTTCACGCGCAATGCATCATAAACAAAGGACGCAATAGCAGTGCGATCCTTTGATCCGGCAAAGCGGTGCGACTGCCCCCAATCCTTCAGGACAAGCGCAACAGGACGGCGGCTCGTTTCGAGCAGGCCGAGAATTTCGATGGCGGAAGCAAGGCGGGCTGAAGGCGTCATGGGTGATTAAATCAAATTCCGGTCATAACGTGGCCATTGGAGCCAACGATTGTCAGATGCGCGTCGTTTCATGTAACGCGCAACAAAGCAAGACTTTTAAAGGACAATGAGGATGAAACGCATATCCCAGTTTGTAATGGCAGGCTTTTTGACCTTATCACTCGCAGCGTGCGCGACACAGGCGCAGCCGGTCTACCAGGACCTACCACGTCCCTCCGCCAAACCTTGTGACGCGAAAACCCAGCTCGAATATGGCCGCAGATCCTGCTGATTTGATTGGCTCAAACAAAAACCCCGGCCAAGACAAGGCTGGGGTTATTTTCTCCAAAATCCTGAAACCGGGCCTCCTGAAACCTGAGCCTATCTCAGACGATGACCAGCGTTTCGGCGCGCGACGTAAAGTAGAAACGCCGTCGCAGCAAGGCCGATCGAGATCATATATGGACCAAAGCAACCCGCGACTATGACCGCGAAAATGAACGCTGACATAAACATTTCGCTTTTGCGCATTTCAGTGTCCCGCATCGAAAACAACACGCGAAGACTTTAACATCGGTTGTTAAACCGAATCCGAACAAATATGGTTAATGATTTACCTACATCATTTACGCCGCAACAATTGCGTGCATGCGCCGCCAATCAATATTGGCGGCGATCGCATCATGTTCGGAAAGATCAACGGCGCCGCCAATAACCTGCAACGGCCTGTCGATCAAATCCTGTTGGAGATAAAGAAAGAAAGTCTCCTCACACGCAAGGCAGACCTGACTGGCAGGCAAGGCCGCAGCCAGCGACAACGTGGAAATAGCGCCAGCTCCACCCGATGCGCTGATGCCAGCGGCAAGTTTCACATTATGCGCTTGTGCAAGCTTTGCAATGGCCAGAGATTCCGTAATGCCCGTCTTCATGGTCTTGACGGAAATCGCCCGCGCGCCGAGGTCAACAAATGTGCGTGCAGCGTCAATCGACCGGCTTTGATTGTCGACCAAAATTGGCAAGACGCTTTCTTCCTGTGCTTGCCGGAAAGAAGCGTCCGCGGTGAACGCGCACGGATCCTCGAACCATACGACGCCGGAGTCAGCCAGCATTGATGACATCGCGGCGACGCTTTTCAGATCGTGCGCGCGGTTTGAATCAGCCATGATGGTGACATCACCGCCCACGCTGGCGCGAATTTCGGCAATGGCGCGGCGATCAATATCTATCCCCTGCCCTGTCTTCACCTTGAAAGCTGTGAACCCATACTTGCTGCGCATTTCCGCTGCTTCCCGCGCCATGATGGAGGGCGCTGTGCGCGTCAACGTGAAGGAGACAGGCAAGCGCGGATCCGTTCCGCCCATTGCCTTCCAGAGCGGCAGGCCCTCTTCCTGCGCGCGCAAGTCCCAAAGCGCCTGATCGACAAGCGCGCAGGCGAAACCGTGATGCCGGAAACGCGCCAGTTCTGCTGATACAGACTGATGGTCCTGCCGGTTACACACCATCAACGCGGGCAACAATCCAGTGGTCAATGCGGATCTGAGTTCCTCCACCGAGGTATCGTGCCATTTGGGACGCATGATGGCTTCAGCCGCACCACGCAGACCATCGTGTGTTTCGAGTTCCACAACGATGACATCGCCGAAATCTTCCGAATGCGCCGCCCAATGCACCGGTCTGACATAATCCAGCCGCGCATAACCAATGCGCCATGATCTGAAAGGCGAAAGCGCGGCGGCCGCCATCAGATAGCCGCCATGATGCGCACGGCGTACCAGATCCACATCAACAGAAGTACGACGAGGCCGGCGGCGTAGGCATTAAAGCGCTGATGCACATTGTTGCTGGTCACATGAATGAAGGCATGCGCTATTCGCAGAATCACGAAAAGCCATTCTGCCGCAATAAATACGTAGTCCTGCTTACCCGTCAGCAACACGAAAGCGACGAGGACATAAAAGAGGATCGGGAGCTGAAACTGGTTGTTGAAGGAATTGCCAATCTGGGTCGAGCGCGCCGGCCAGGCATTCTGCCCAAGGGCAATATCAGAAAGCTGGACCTGACCTACGCGCAAGGCATTGAACCTCGCCAAACCAGACATCACAAGCAATACGAATGTCAGGAGCACCATCACGAAAACGGGGGCCATGACCCAGGGAATAACGGTGCGCATATCGGCCTTTCACCAAGAACAGGCGGCTCAATTTTGCAGCGGCTCAACGACGGCGACGCCGATCATGGTGTCTCGCGTGATGATTGAGGCAAGAGCATCCTGGCTCATACCTTCCGTTCCTGCGGGACGTCGGGGCACCACGAGATAACGCATGTCTGCTGTGGAATCGTGAACACGCACTTCGACATTGTCCGAAAGGGATGTACCGAACTCCTCCAGAACAGCCCGCGGTTCCGACACAACGCGGGCGCGATAGGCCTTGCTCTTGTACCAGGAGGGCGGCAATCCCAAGAGATCGCGCGGGTAACACGAACAGAGCGTACACACGACAACGTTGTGAAGGTTTTCGGTGTTTTCGACCGCAACGAGATGAGTCGTTGGCATGTCGATACCGAATTCCTGAACCGCTGCATTTGCGTCCTTCAGCAGCCGCGCCTTGAAGGCAGGATCGGTCCATGCACGCGCGACCACCTTGGCCCCATTGGCTGGTGTTATGGAATCGCGCCGCTCGATCATGCGCCGCACTTCGTCCGCCGCCACAACGCCTTTTTCGATCAGCAGTTCTTTCACGGCGGTGCCGAGGATCTGATAATAGGAATGCACCTTGTCATCAGGCTGCGGAGGCGAATTATGATCGTGATCGTGGTGATCATGATCGTGATCGTGATGCTCGTGCGTGCTCATTCGGCTTTCTCCAGCCAATGTTCATAAATATCGAGATCAACTGTATCGCGCGGGCCACCCTTGTAGGAAGACCAGACCATTTGCTGCCAGAAGCGGACTTTGTAAAGCTCGCGCTTTTCCGTTGGCAGGCAATAGGCCAGAGTCTCGGGATTGCCGAAGGCGCCGAAATCTTTCACGATAACGCCCTGCTTGCCCCTGATGTAGACGGGTGTGCGAATGTGGCCGATCGGATAATCGTCGCGAACGCGGACAAAGTCCCCTTCATGGAAGCGCTGCGGCATGGTCAAGCACCTTCCTTCAGCTCAAGCTCGCCGGTATCTGCAAGGCGCTGGCGCACCTGAACCACGCGAGCGTCTATTTCGTCCTGTGTCAGGATGCCCTTGTCGATCATCTGACGGGCCAGAGAGGCGGTCCAGCGCTCATAGTAATTGAGCGTGTCATAGACATCATGGCCGAGTTGCTCGATCGTGCGCCGGTTTTCGTGCGTCGAGACAATGCCCTTGGCGCCTATGACCGCGCGTATCGCGTCAATCTGCTTTTCCCAAAGTGTGAGATCGTGTGTTGCGTTTTCGACGGGTCCGAAATCCAGCCCGCCGACATCATGAGGTCCGCGCATATCCGCCTCCAGTTTCATCCAATTATGTACTTTGTGGATGTCCGCGCAAGTGGCAGATTGCGCAACCTGGCGCGACAAAAACTTGCGACCCAACGACGCCGCTCCTCCGGAGGTAGCCACAATGAACTTTTCGCACGTGTTCACACGCTTTGCCAACAGTGTAGCGCGCTACACCGGCAAGCCGATCACTTTTGTCTTATGCTGTGTGGTCATCCTGGTTTGGGCGGCCACAGGTCCGATATTTCATTTTTCCGATACCTGGCAGCTGGTGATCAATACCGGAACGACCATCATAACATTCCTGATGGTGTTCCTTATCCAGAACCAGCAGAACCGCGATGGCGCCGCCATCCAGGCCAAACTGGACGAATTGCTGCGCGCTCTGGAAGGCGCGCGGAACGATTACGTAGGCATTGAACATCTGACGGACGTTGAGCTGGAGGAAATCCTGCGAGAGACAGAGCGTGACGCATGCGGCGAGCTTGAGGGATCAGAACAAGGCCAGCGCAAACTGACTCTGCTGCGTCAGAGTTTCGGACGGCTGAAGCGAACTACCTAGGAATGATCGCATCAATGCAATGCATAGAAATTCCATTCACCGACACTCGGCCCATTGCAGGGGTCCGACCGAGGCGAAGCCGGGGGAGCGGGCCAGATTGCGAGCCGCGCATGCGATCCTCCGCCAAAGCCCATCGTAGAAAGCAAGTCCCCAGCCACGGGAAGGACGGGAGCGACCGCGTTGTAACGGGCGAGAGGTAAAAGACGTTTTCGCCAAATCGCGTATTCACGATGGCTTGTGCCTCATCCGCGCGGCCAAGTTGCGCGACGACGATGGGTGTGTCGCAGCCAAGCCTGAAATAAACATGGGCCGCTAGACGCCACCTGCGGTCAACGCTTCGCTTCGGGCCAGAGTCCAGCCCTGGGCGCCGAGAAAAGCCTGGACTGCATTTCCGGTTCGTTTGTCCACCGGCTCGGGTGTCGGTGCATAGCGCCACAATTTGCCAAGAAGGCTAGCTGTCAGCCACAGGGCGATCAATAGAGGAAGCCAGGCAAGGCGAACGAAAGTCATGCCCGGAGCTCCCCGCGACGCGGTGCACAAGTTGCATGGGCTACAGTGATCACCGCAAGCACAAGCAGGCAATCAAAGAGCGCGCTTCCCCAGGGACCATGAGCAACAGCATATGTTTTCGGGGACCAGGCCATAAGAACAAGCCGCAAGTACCCCAGAGCGAGCAGGATCGCAGCCAGAGCAAACGCATGAAGTGCGAGATTGCGATTGGTTTCACGGCCTGCCTGGGAGGCGTCGAACAGGACCATCGCCCGCCAGCCCAGCAATGCGAGGGGCAGGACGTGAAATGCCGAGCATGAAGCCAGGACGATGATCTGATGTCCGCTCGCGGTTCCGACAATATTTCCTTCCCTGACGACAGTGTCGTGCAGCGCGGCAAGCAGGGCGGCCGTGACTGCGGCGTCGAACGGCAGGATCACTCTTGCGGCTCGCGGTTCGCCGATGATTGCCCAGACGGAGATTGCTGCAAGACCGGCGAACAGCAATGACGCACTGCGCACGCGTCCCTTCACCATGGTCGCCAGCCAAATGGCAAAGATGCCGAGGGCTACCCACGAGAGGAAGCTGCTGGGTATCAGCGTCAGAATGCAGAATATGATCGCGCCCGGCGCGATTTCGGCTTGATCCGGAAAGCGCGCCTCGCGAGCAAGCACAAGTGCTCCGATGGCCACGATGGCAAAAGCGAGCGGACTCACACCGAACGAGGAGAGCAGGCTCGCGACGCCAGTCTGGTGCCATTGGGCCGCGACGTCGACCGCAAAGCCATTAGCGCAGCCCGCGACGAGCAGGACCGCTGCATATTTTCCCGCATCCATCTTTTGTCCGAGGCTTTCCATGCGCCACACACAGCAAGCGGCGTGCCGCCGACAGCGGCGTCTGGCACGCGAGTTGCTGACCGGGAGGCGGGGCATGAAATTGGAGACTGAAATGCAGACGATAAAATGGGCTACGGCGGCGGCAATATACATTCTTGCTGCCGCAGGCCCGGCATCCGCACAAAACGCCACATCGGATACAAGAGCGAACTGTCAGGCATCATTCCATATCGGATGTCCGACGACTACGACGACTTCCACCACGTCGACAGGCACTACCATAGCCGAATCCCCGCTTCCCTTGCTGGCAGCCAGCCCGCTTGCACTGAGAGCGCTGGGGATTGCGCTATATGCGAGGCGGCGGCGTCATGCCCAGGCATGACGCAAATCCGAAAATGGAAATGCAAAATGCGAAATGCACTTTGAATTTCGCATTGGCAATTTAGAATGGCGGGTCACATGCGCGTCGGGTAATTCGGGCTCTCGCGCGTGATCGCCACATCATGCACGTGGCTTTCCCGCAGGCCTGCGGAGGAAATGCGGACGAATTTCGCGCGCTTCTGGAATTCCTCGACAGTGGCTGCGCCGACATAACCCATCGCCGCGCGCAGACCGCCGGCGAGCTGATGCAGAACAGTGCCGACAGGCCCCTTGTAAGGCACCTGGCCTTCAATGCCTTCTGGCACAAGCTTAAGGGTATCCTTGATGTCCTGCTGGAAATAGCGGTCGGCGGAGCCGCGCGCCATGGCGCCTACCGAGCCCATGCCACGATAGGATTTGAACGAACGGCCCTGATAGAGAAATACATCGCCGGGGCTTTCCTCCGTGCCTGCCAGAAGGGAACCGATCATTGCGCATTGCGCACCCGCCGCAATGGCCTTGGCAAGATCGCCCGAATATTTGATGCCGCCATCGGCGATGACGGGAATGCCGTGCTTGTGCGCTTCCCCGGCTGCATCCAGAATCGCGGTCAGCTGCGGCACACCAACGCCGGCAACGATGCGCGTCGTGCATATGGAGCCTGGCCCGATGCCGATCTTGATGGCATCCGCACCTGCATCAATCAGCGCTTTTGCGCCTTCGGCGGTCGCGACATTGCCGGCGATAACCGCCACAGCATTCGAAACACGCTTGATGCGATTGACTTGATCGAGCACGTTCTGGGAATGGCCATGCGCAGTGTCAACAACAACGCAATCAACGCCGGCATCAATCAGCATCAGTGCACGCTCATAGCCCTTGTCGCCGATGGTCGAAGCAGCAGCAACGCGAAGGCGACCGGCCACATCCTTGCAGGCATTGGGATGCAGGGTTGCCTTTTCGATATCCTTGACCGTCACCAGTCCAACGCAGCGCATATCGCCATCCACCACGATCAGTTTCTCGATGCGGTGCTGATGCAGCAGGCGGCGCGCCTCTTCCTTGGTGACGCCTTCGCGCACAGTGATGACTTTCTTTGTCATCAATTCGCTCACGGGCGTCAGCTTGTTGTCTGCGAAACGCACATCGCGATGGGTGAGGATGCCGACGATTTTTGAGGGCTTACCGGTCGGCTCGTGCTCGACGACAGGGATGCCTGAAATGCAGTGCCGCTCCATTAGCGCCAGCGCATCGGCCAATGTATCATCAGGGAAAATAGTGATGGGGTTCACCACCATACCGCTCTCAAAACGTTTGACGCGCCGCACTTCCTCGGCCTGCATGTCAGGCTCGAGATTGCGGTGGATAACCCCGATGCCACCCGCCTGCGCCACGGCGATGGCCAGGCGCGCCTCTGTTACCGTGTCCATGGCGGCAGAGAGAATCGGCAGATTGAGCGTGATGGTTTTTGTCAAACGTGTGGAAATATCCACGCCCGACGGCATAACCTCTGAATGCCCCGGCTTCAAAAGCACGTCGTCGAAGGTCAGGGCTTCGGGAAAACGGTTTTCGATTACAGAAGCCATGAGCCAACTCCGGCGGGGCGCGCAAAGGGAGCGCTGGAAAGGTGAATCCCGCAGCGGAGCCGGAATCGGCCCGCAGGAGGAATTGGCACCGGTCCTTAGCACGTGTGTGTGACGGGTCAAAGGCGGTATTGCCGCCACTCATACCAAAGCCGCTTTCGCACGGGCCAAAGCGTCGGGTAAAACCACATCGCGTTGGCGTCAGAACAGGCTTGTCACACCTTCAACAACGCCGCTGCCGTGCCACCCAGGACCATCGCTTCTTGCTCTTTGGAAAATCCGGCCGCGCGAACGCATTCAAGCGCCTTTTCCTTGATTGACAGCAGCATGGGGGAATCCGAACCGAAGACCAGCCTATCGGCCCCAATGGTCTCTGCAGCGCATTTGATGGCGGGCGTGTGGTAGCTTGTTGTGTCCATCCACATCATGCGCAGATAGTCCGATGGCTTTTTCTTGATCATCATCGGCTCATAGGAGCCGAGAAAAAATGCTTCGTCACCCATCTCCCAGGCGTAGTCCATGCGCCCGATGATTTCACTCATGCCGCCACCAAGATGCGAGGCGACGATTTTCAGATTGGGAAAGCGCTCATAAATCCCGCGCACAATCAGCCGTGACAGCGCCAGGCAATTATCGAACGGCCGGCCAACGCTGGAGGCGAGACGGTAGATATTGACCCGCTCTTCTCCAAAGCCCACGGCGGGCGGGTGAATGAACACGGGAATATCGAGTTCGCAACAAAGCTGGAAGAAATCGAGCGAGTCATCGTCATCGGGATAGGCGCCGCGATGGCTCGATGAAATCAGCACGCCGCGCAAATCGTCCTGCTTTACGGCGCGTTCGAGCTCACGCAAATAGCCATCTCCGCCGCCGGGAATGCTGGTGGCAAGCGCCAGAATCCTGTCTTTGTGCTTGTCGCGCAACGACGCCATGAAGCGGTTCGATTCTTCCAGATGCGGCAGCGCCTCCTCGCGCGGAATGTCCTTCAGGTATTGCGCGGCGCTGGAGATGACTGAGATATCGAGCCCCACACGTTCATGCACCATCAGCACATTCTCGATGGTCGCAGGGCAGCGCCCCTGCCAGAACGGGCGCGCGGCCTCGCGTGGCGGATGAACGTGCGTGTGGAAATCGATGATCATGGGACCTCCCGTTTTCTGGGCGCAATTGATGTGACGGCGCGCTTTTTCCGGAGAGAACCACAGTCCCGCGGCAAGGTCGAGGCGGCCATGCGGCGGCACTGCATTGCCGGGCACAAGAGGGCTGGCTAGGATCGCACTTCCCGAGTCTGGCGAAGCCGGACCTGTCCGAACTGGAACGCCCCTCGTGAACCGCGCCATCCTGACGCCGCTGATTGTCGCCATGTCCCTGCTTATGGAGACTGTCGATTCCACGGTGATCTCTACCTCGCTGCCGCTCATAGCGGCTGATCTGCAGACTGATCCGCTCTCGTTGAAACTGGCCATGACGACGTATCTCCTGTCGCTGGCGGTGTTCATTCCTGCGAGCGGCTGGATTGCGGACAGGTTCGGGGCAAAGCGGGTTTATTGTGCGGCGCTGGTCATTTTTGCAGTGGGATCGGTGCTGTCGGGTTCCGTCACCAGCCTTTGGCAGCTTGTGCTGACGCGCGCCCTTCAGGGTATCGGCGGTTCGCTGATGGTGCCGGTCGCGCGGTTGATTGTGCTGAAGTCCGTACCGCGCGAACAGATGGTGGCCGCCTTCGTATGGCTGACTGTGCCTGCCATGATCGGGCCGCTGCTTGGTCCGCCGGTTGGCGGTTTTATCTCGACCTATTTTTCATGGCGCTGGATTTTCTTTCTGAATATTCCGTTCTGCGCACTGGGCGTCGCTCTGGCAGTGCTCTTCATCGAGGACGTCAGGGAGGATCATCCCGGGCGCTTTGACATGCTGGGTTTCATGTTGTCGGGCATCGGATTTTCCGGCGTGGTGTTCGGGTTTTCACTACTGGGCGGGCATTTTGTTTCCTGGCCAGTCAACGCGGTGATTTTCTTCACTGGCGTTGCTTCGCTGGCAGCTTATGTGATGCATGCGCGGCGGGCTGAAAATCCGGTGCTTGATCTGACACTGCTGCGTATCCAGACGTTTTCCATTGCCTTGATCGGCGGCACGATCTTCCGCGTCTGCAATGGCGCAGTTCCGTTCCTGATGCCGCTGCTGTTCCAGGTGGGCTTTGGCATGACGCCGATTGAATCGGGCCTCACGACATTCTTCGGCGGCATCGGCGCGACATGCATGAAGCTGACTGCGCCACCCATCCTGCGGCATCTCGGCTTCCGCAATACGCTGACAATCAATGGAGCCATCGTTGCCGTTTTTTACATGGCCGTTGCGCTGTTCACGAGCCAGACGCCGCACTGGGTAATCCTTGGCGTGTTGCTGGCGAGCGGGTTTTTCCGGTCACTGCAATTCACGGCAGCCAATGGGCTTGCCTTTGCCGATATAGAAAGCCAGCGCATGAGCCGCGCAACTACGCTGAACGCTGCAGTTCAGCAGGCGGCCGCTTCCTGCGGCGTTGCGCTGGGGGCGGCGGGCGTTGATTTTTCGCGCTATATGGCCGGCCGCGAACAGATAGCGGTCGCCGATTTCGGCGTCGCATTCATCGGGATGGGCGTTATCAGCCTGCTGTCTGTGATCGCGTTCCGGCGCATGCCCGCCAATGCAGCCGAAGGCATTTCCGGACCGATGTTCGGCAGCAAAAAAAACAGCAACTTCCGCAAAACCTGCTGAGTGATCACAGATCGAAGAGGGATCGCAAACGCTCAGATATCGCGTTCGCGCACTTCGTCGTTGGGTACGATCACGCCAGCCGCGCCGGGCTCGGCATCTTCTTCTTCGTCGTCGAGCAGGAGATGATGGGCAGCCTCGCCGTCCTTCTCTTCTTCTGAATCGTCGTCGATCAATTCATCTTCAACCGCTTCATCTTCAGCCGGTGCAGCAGCTGCAGCAGCCGTCGGCGCGAAGCCAGCGTTCGCAAAGGTGCGCGGATATTTCGTGGGGCGGGTGGGGAGAATCGGAACCACAAAAACTGCCTGACATTTCGGGCAGTGGATGGGATCATGATTGAGATCGAAAAAGCGTAATGCGCATTCCGCGCAGAGCCGTTTGGTGCCGAGCTGTTCTTTGTTCATTTAGCCCAGTACAGCGGAATGGCTGAAATAGCCAGCCATAAACGCGCCTGCTTCAAAATACGTCAGAATATGGGGCAATAGTGCTCAGCCCGCGCCCCTTCTGCAGCCAAGGCTTATCGCCTTGTAACTATGCCTCATCCTGTTCTTCGCGTGTGGATTCTATCGGCACGCCTCTGAAACCTGTGGCCAGAACATAAAGTTCAGCGCTGTCGGCGCGGCTGGCCTTGGGCTTGACGTGACGCACAGTGGCAAAACTGCGCTTGAGGATGGCCAGCAACTGGCTTTCCGTGCCCCCCTGAAACATCTTGGCCAGAAAAAACCCGCCGGGCTTCAACACTTCGCAGGCAAACTCGATGGCAAGCTCGCCCAGATGCACGATGCGCAAGTGATCGGTCTTCTTGTGGCCGGTCGTATTGGCGGCCATGTCGGAGATCACACCATCCGCCAGGGCGTTGACAGCGCACTCGCCGCTGCCGCCCTTCCCGGCCAGCATGGCTTGCAGCTGGCGGGGGGCATCGGGATCGAGGAAATCCATCACCGTGAATTCCACGCCGGGAATGGGGTCAATGTCCAGCAGATCAATGCCGATGACGCGCCCCTGCCCCTCGATGGACTTTACGCGTGCCGCCGCCACCTGCGCCCAGCCGCCGGGGGCTGCGCCCAGATCGACAATCTTCATGCCGGGCCGCAGCAGTTTGTAGCGATCGTCGATCTCCAGAAACTTGTAAGCGGCGCGGGAGCGATAGCCTTCCAGCCTGGCGCGGGCGACATAGGGATCGTTAAGCTGGCGCTCAAGCCA
>CAMDKB010000039.1 GCA_945901195.1 Rhizobium sp. Q54 | reverse complement strand
GGCATGGCGGCGACCTCGCGAAACGAAAGCCCGCAAGGATGCCGTCAAAACAATTTTGATATCGAGACCAGACCAAAACCCCGGATTTGTGCGTCAGGTGAATGTGTTACCGTTAGCCCAAACCCAAACGTTGGGACACCAGTGATGATATTTATGAAGATATTCACGTCGAGCATCCCAGACTGGTGCTTCATTATGGTGATATGACGGATGCAACCAATCTGATCCGCATCGTGCAGGAAACGCAGCCGGATGAAATCTATAATTTGGCGGCCCAGAGCCATGTCCAGGTGAGTTTCGAAACCCCTGAATATACGGCAAATGCTGATGCCTTGGGTACGTTGAGACTGCTTGAAGCTATGCGTATCCTGCGTCTCGAGAAAAAAACCCGTTTCTATCAGGCTTCTACTTCGGAACTCTATGGCAAGGTGCAGGAAACCCCGCAATCGGAAACAACGCCCTTCTATCCGCGCAGCCCCTATGCGGCCGCGAAGCTTTATGCCTACTGGATGGTCGTGAATTACCGGGAAGCATATGGGTATCACGCTTCAAACGGGATCTTGTTCAATCATGAAAGTCCGGTTCGCGGCGAGACTTTTGTGACCCGCAAGATTACCCGGGCCGTCGCTGCGATTCACAATCAACAGCAGGATTGTCTCTGGCTCGGTAACCTCGACGCCAAAAGGGATTGGGGTCACGCGTGCGATTACGTGGAGGGGATGTGGCGTATTCTTCAACAGGACAATCCGGACGATTACGTGTTGGCGACAGGAGAAACGCACTCGGTGCGTGAATTTGCAGAGTTGGCCTTCAGACACGTTGGAATTGAAATCAAATGGACGGGAAGCGGCGTGGAGGAAACGGGGCTCGATTCGGAAACTGGCCAAGTGTTCATTCGTATAGATCCACGATACTTCCGGCCCACCGAAGTTGATTTATTGCTGGGCAATCCAGCGAAGGCAAAGCGGGTTTTGAACTGGACGCATCGCACATCGTTCGAAGATCTCGTGAAGGAAATGGTGGATGCAGATCTCTCTGCCGCTGCGAAAGCGAGGTAATTACTGATGATAGGCCAAACGTTCGAACTTCAGGGCAAAAAGATATGGGTCTGCGGTGACCGTGGCATGGTCGGTTCCGCTCTGGTACGCCGTCTTGCAACCGAACGGTGCGAGATCATCACTGCGCCGCGCTCTGCACTCGATCTCCTTGATGCAGAAGCCGTTGATAAATTCGTTCAGAAAGCATCTCCGGATTTGATTCTGCTTGCTGCTGCGAAAGTGGGAGGTATCTTGGCCAATAACTCATTTCCGGCGGATTTCTTCCAGCAGAACCTCGATATCCAGAATAATGTTATCAAATCAGCTTTCAAAAATAAGGTTAGCAAACTTGTGTTTCTGGGATCCTCATGCATCTATCCCAAATTGGCGCCGCAGCCGATCAGAGAGGATGCCTTGTTGACGGGGCCTTTGGAACCGACAAACGAATGGTATGCGATTGCCAAAATCGCCGGGATAAGGCAATGCGAGGCCTATCGCAGGCAGTTCAAATGCGATTTCATTTCATGCATGCCTACGAATCTCTATGGGCCAAATGACAATTTCGACTTGGAGACTTCCCACGTACTAGCTGCCCTTATAGCAAAAGCGCACAAGGTGAAGTCTCAACGGCTTGATAGCCTCGAAGTCTGGGGAACAGGAACCCCGTTACGAGAGTTCATGCATGTCGACGACTGTGCGGATGCCATCGTATTCTTGGCGAAAAATTATTCAGATGCGCTTCATATAAATGTGGGCTCGGGGGAAGAAGTATCGATCGCCGATCTGGCCAGGCTCGTGTGCGAAGTCGTGGGCATTTCCGACAGGTTGCGCTTTGATTCCTCGAAACCTGACGGTTCGCCCCGAAAACTTATGGACTCCACTCGCCTTAGTTCGATGGGGTGGTCGCCCCGTATTTCACTGAACGATGGCTTACGGGCCTTTTATGATTGGTATGCGTCATGTCGCTAGCCGAAGGGATCGCGATCTACATGCGAGTTTCTAGCGAAAAGGGTCTGTGATGCGAATTCTTGTGACGGGGACCGCTGGTTTTATTGGCTTCCATCTTGCAAAGCGGTTGCTGGATGAAGGTCACGAGGTGACCGGCCTTGATGGCTTCACGACCTATTACGATGTCGCCCTGAAAGAGCGCCGGCATGAATTGCTGATTGCTCGCAATGGTTACCGGGGTCACCGCGTCATGCTCGAAGACCGCGCGGGACTAGAGAGCGCTTGGGCCGGAGAAATCGATATCGTCGTTCATTTGGCTGGGCAGGCGGGCGTGCGCTACAGCCTGGAAAATCCCCGCGCTTATCTCGATGCGAATATCACGAGTACGTTCAATCTGCTGGAAATGGCGCGCGTTCGCCAAGTCAAGCACTTCATGTTCGCGTCAACGAGTTCGGTCTATGGCGCGAACAAGTCCGTCCCGTTTCTGGAGACAGATCGCACCGACTGTCCGCTGACCGTTTATGCCGCGACCAAAAAAGCCGCAGAGGGGATTGTCCATTCGTATGCCCATTTGTGGAATCTGCCCGCGACCGCATTCCGTTTTTTCACGGTGTATGGACCTTGGGGCCGACCTGACATGGCTTTCTTCAAATTCACCGGCAACATCATCGAGGGCAAACCGATCGATATCTATAATCACGGCGACATGGAGCGCGATTTTACTTACGTGGACGACCTGGTTGAAAGCATTCTGCGCCTGTGTCCCTGCATCCCCCAACGTCCGGCCCCCGGGGAAAAGATCGCTGCAGGAGACTCCCTGTCACCGGTTGCTCCATTCCGCATCGTCAATATCGGAGCTGGCCAGCCGGTGCGATTGCTGGCATTCATTGCTGAAATTGAAAAAAGCGTTGGCCGTCAGGCGCAACGCAATTTCATGGAGATGCAACCAGGAGACGTTCCTCGTACGTTTGCCGACACAGCTTTGCTTCGCGCGCTTACTGGCTATGCGCCGTCCACGCCCTTGAGCATAGGCATCCCGGAATTTGTCGGATGGTACCGTCAGTATTACGGATTTTAAACCGACGCCCTAATATCGAGGGCGGCGTGCACATGCGCTAAAAAGTCCGGCAGAGTATTTTCATCGCCATCGCTTGCTCCATGAGCATGACCTTGCCCCTAAGTTTCATCCAGCCGTGAATGAGTATCAGTCGTTTCGTTTGCCCATGTGGCCGGCTGAAGAGGCGGGCTCTGCCGCGAAACGTTTGATAGTGCGCAGCGCTCGCGCCCGTTGCGCACTTAGCAGATTATCCCCACTTGCTTCCCCCATGCTTCCACCGTGCGCTGAGGGATCAACGGAATTTATTTAACTCATTGATTTGAATGGTGGGCGCGACAGGGATTGAACCTGTGACCCCTCCCGTGTGAAGGGAGTGCTCTCCCGCTGAGCTACGCGCCCGGAACCGATCGCGGTCCGATCCGCCGTATATCCCGGCTCGCACTGGCGAAGTCAAGCCAGCAAACGGATCAAACCGGAAAGCGGGCGCTGCATTGCGGGTCATTGCAACCGCAATACAGCTCTGCCAGTCTCAGTCCGGCTTGATGCCATTGTCTCGTACAACATCCCCCCAGATCTTCATCTGGGTGTCGAAGAAGTCCGCGAAAGGCTTTGCCGGTGAAAGCTCCAGCTTCACCTGCTGGCCGGATTCCAGCTTGGGCCGGATGGCCGGATCCTCAAGCGAAGCCTTGAGATCGGCGTAGATTCTGTCCTTGATCGGCGCAGGCGTGCCGGCGCGCACGAATACGCCCCACCACGCATAGGCTTCGCTCCCCGCAAAACCGCTTTCGGCGATGGTTGGCACGTCTTTCAGAGTCGGCGCGCGCGTTGCGCCAGATTGCATGAGGGGGCGCAGCGTGCCCGCTTCGATCTGCGCTGCCAGCAGCGCCGCAGAGCCGATGATCAGATCGATATGCCCGCCGACAGCATCGTTCACGGCGGGCCCGCCGCCGCGATAGGGCAAGTGCTTGATCTCAAACCCCGCCTTTTTGCTGAGGAGAACCATCAGCAGATGCCCGAGCGAGCCATTGCCGACCGTACCGAAGCTGAGACTGTCCGGCTTGGCTTTCGAGGCGTCGATCACGTCCTTCAACGATTTGAACGGGCGCGAGGGATGGCAGGCGAGCACCATCGGCGCAGTGCCGATCAGCATGACCGGGTCGAGATCTGCTTTGGAATCGTATTGCAGTTTCATCAGGCTCGGCAGCACCGCATGGGAATCAAACACCACCAGAATATTTGTGCCATCGGGCGCAGATTTTGCGACCGAATTCGCCCCAACAGCGCCCCCGGCGCCTGCCCGGTTTTCAACGATGACGGTCGTTGCAAGCCTCTGCTGCAAGCCCACTTGCATCAGCCTGGAAATTGCATCCACCGATCCGCCGGGCGGAAAGGGAGAGACAAGCTTGATCGTCTGTCCCTTTGCCCAATCGGGTTGTTGCTGGGCGAGGGCGGGCCAGCTTGTGAAAACAGAGTTTGCAAATCCGGCTGACAAGCCCGCACTCAAAACGGTGCGGCGTGAAATTCTTGACATGGATGATCCCTCCCTCTTTCCCTTGCTGAATATTGTTCATTGGCGGGAAATTGCAAGGTTGGGGCGCTGTCACCCCGGAAACGCAAAGCGTTATCCGGGGCCGTGCCGTCGTTGCGATTGATAATACTGCGGTCCCGGATCGCCTTCGGCATCCGGGATGACAGAAGTGGCCTTACCCCCGCGCCCCCACGCGCAAACCTTGCGCGGGGCGTTCCTGGACGACTTCGCGCCGGAAGTGGAAAAGCGCTGCGGGGCGGCCTCCGGTTGCGTGGGCCATTTCGCCCGTCGGCTCGACAACGGCGGCGTTTTCAACAAAGCGGCGAAAATTCTGTTTGTGCAGATGCCGCCCGGTAATGGCTTCAGCCGCATTCTGCAGCGCGGTGAGTGTGAAGGCTTCCGGCATCAGCTCGAAGATGACAGGGCGATATTTCATTTTCGAGCGCAGCCGGCCAAGCGCGGTCGCAAGTATGCGGCGGTGATCAAGCCGCATCGTGAGGCCGAGCGCCGGCAGGCTTTCGAGCAGAGGGCTGGCGCGGCCATCGCGCCGGGCCTCTTCCACAAGGCCAGCCTCGTAGAGCATTTCGAATCGATCGAGAACGTTCTCGTCATCGAAACTGCCGCCGTCTTCCCCAAACAACATGCGCAGCCGGTCCATGCGAGTGAGGCCGCGCGCATTCATGCGTGTGGGCTCGCGCGCGCACCAAGTGCGGAGTGCGGGAAGGATCGCCCCGTCGAGCAGTTCCGGCCGCCCGACGCGCCAGTCCTCCCAGGGGAAACACGAATAAACCGGTGCAAATTCGACGCCCGCTGGCAGGGTCGGTTCAAGCCGCATCCTTGTCAGCGCGAGATAACCAACGGACACCACATGCGGGTCACTGTCACCGATCTGCGCATGGCGGCCCCGGTCGCCGAACGTGTAGAGTTGTTCGACATAGCCCAGCGTTACAGCGGTTTGTTCGCTCACCCAGGCGCGCAGACCCATTTCAAACGTGCGATGGGAGAGTGGATCGAATGGGCCAGAGGGCAGGCCAATATTCCGGCCTTCACGCGTGACAATGATCATCGGACCGTGAGGTGTACCGGCAGCGACTGCCAGACGCCCCGGCACGGCGATAATAGCCGCAGTCAGGTTGATCTCAACGGGCAATTGGGTGACAAGTCTGCCGCTCATGTCCGGTGTTTAGCGTGATTCAATCAATTTCGATATGAAAAGGCGTTCCTTCCACGCACATTTCCCCCTGCGCGATGGAAGCTGCCGCCGCGCTCATGCGCCCGTTGCGGCCCAGCAGCCGGTCGCCGATCTCCACGAGCTTCGCATTGGGCATCGCTGTGGGCGAACGTTCGCGGATGAGTGTGGCGATGTCTGTTTCCGCCCAGCCGGGCCGTAGCGCACAGGCGCTGATGAATGCGGCGGCGGTGGATCGGCTGATACCGAGAAAGCAATGGATCAGCAACGGCTGGGCGCGATCCCATTTGCGCGCAAACGCGAGCAATTCGCGCACATGGGTTTCGGCGGGAAGCACCTGGCCGTCGCTGGGTTCGGTGATATCAGCCATTCCCAGATAGAGATGCCGGTCAGACGCAATCTGCTGCGGACGGCTGACGGGATAGTCAGGGTTGATAAGTGTCACCATGTGGCGCGCGCCCGTTGTGGCGACGGTCTCCTCGATCTTTGATAGCGGGCAGACGTGAATTCGCGGCATGGCAATTTCCGATGGCTGGAGCATCGCGCGAAAAAGTGGTCCCGGTTTTCGCGAAAGCGATGTTCTACAAAAGCTGATCTAGTTTGGCGGTTCGTTCATGGCAGCTTCTATTTCACCAAAACGTTTCAGGAATAGCGTTTCAGCGTGACCGGATTCCATCGGTTGCATGAAGGATTCAATATTCCGCATGGCGATCTTCGGCCGCCCGAAAAATTGTTCGGCTTCTGCAACATTGAACCCGGCAATTCGGGTCGCCTCGATAAACGCTGATGCCTTGTCGGCATCCTTGCAGAGTTTTTTGAGTGCGGCAGGCGTCACCGCCGGCAGCGAAAAGCGCAGATGAATCGCCCCTTGCAGGCGTTCTTCCACAGCCTTGTAATTATCCCCGATGACCGTCTTGAACGGCGAGATCATGTCCCCGATCACATATTCAGGCGCATCGTGCAGCAGCACCATCATGCGCCAGCGCGCCGGAATGCCCGGATCAATTGCGCCAGCGATATGTTCCACGAGTACCGAATGCTGCGCGACGGAAAAAATATGCGGCCCCTGCGTCTGTCCGTTCCAGCGCGCCACGCGCGCCAGTCCATGCGCAATATCCTCTATCTCGACGTCGAGCGGCGAGGGATCGAGCAGATCTAGCCTGCGGCCCGAAAGCATGCGTTGAAAGGCGCGAGCCGCCTTGTCCCGGGGGGCCATTATGGCCGGGCCTGAGGACGTTCGGCCAGGCCCGCGCAGACTTCATGGCGATGACAATCCACCAGGTGATCGTTGACCATGCCCACGGCCTGCATTAAGGCATAGACAATCGTCGGCCCGCAGAAATTGAAACCACGCGCCTTCAGGTCCTTGGAAATTTTTTTCGACAATTCGGTTTCCGCGCGCATCTCGCCCAGATGGCGGAGCTGCCCTTGCAGCGGGCGTCCATCGACGAAATTCCAGAGGTAATCTGAAAATCCCTGTTTGGCTTCGATGTCTAGCCACACACCCGCAGAGACAATTGTGCTTTCGATCTTCGAGCGGTTGCGCACAATGCCGGCGTCCTGCATCAGCTTTTCGACTTTGGCAGGTTTGTAGCGGACGATCTTGGCGGGATCAAAACCATCGAACGCCTTGCGGAAGGCTTCCCGTTTGCGCAGGATCGTGATCCACGACAGGCCTGCCTGAAATCCATCCAGGATCAGCTTTTCAAACAGCGCCCGGCTATCCCATTCGGGGACGCCCCACTCGGTATCGTGATAAGAAACATAGAGTGGATCGACGCCGGGCCAGGGGCAGCGCTTATGGCCGTCGTCATGGGTAATGGCGATTCGCAGGGGCTTTTCGTCGGTCATTCCGGCTGTTTATCAGCCGGCGGCGCAGGCGGGAAGATGCATCCGCATGCGCGGCTCATTTATGTGTCCAGGCAATCCAGCGCGACCAGATTTCGCAACACGTGTTGATATAGGCCGTGATGAAATTGCCGTAGATCGAGCGAAATATATTGCGCCGGGAGCGCAGCCGGAGCCTGTCGGTTTCCAGCAGTGATCCCTCCAGCGATTCGCTGGCGTCGTCGACCGGATTGGGCACCACGGTTACAATCTTGAGGCGCGTCTCGAACCAATATCGCAATTCTTCGTCGACGGGTCTGAAGATGAAGCGGCGTTCCAGCAGCTTTTTGCAACACGTCGCTGTGAGCATGTAGGCGATGAGTGAGGAATTGGGACGCCGGTAAAGCGCAAAATCAATTCCATGGTCCCGATAGATCGCCAGGGCCCGGCGTGGCCGGATGTCGTATAATTTGACGAGATCCCAGCGATCCAGCCCGAGACTGGCTTGCCCGATCACATGAGCGATGGTGTCGGGGTCCTTGAAAATAAAATCATCCTCGAAAACGAGCCCCGCCGGGGCGCCGCTGTCGATAATGGCCTGCCACATCTTCTGGTGGCCCAGATAAACGGCGACTTCGCCGGGGGTCAGAGATCTTTTCATGTAGAAAAGATTGCGCCAGGGGCTGTAACGCTCGGCTATGATTTCGTCTTCCGGAGCGTAACCCGTTATAAGCGTATATGGAATCCCGGCTTTCTTCAGCTGAAATTCAACGCTGAGGCGTCTGGCTTGCCCACCTTTAGGTGCGGTGAGAACAAAACAGGGCAGGGCCGGACTGCTTGATGTCATACGTTTGCTGAGGCCTTTATTTAATGCCTGTACACGAAGGACTAAGCACAGAGGTGCGAACGCTTCAAGTAAGCGTCGATTGTCCGTGGCCGCCGGTCAGCGGAGGCGATATCCGCAATGCATTCATTGCCCGAAGTGTGGCCAGTCTTGGCCCTGTACACACATTTTGTCTCGGAGCGGTCAATCAGCACGCCGCGCTGGACGTGGGGACCGTCGAGCAATTGCCGGGCTTTCAGGGCAAAAATCCCTGGCATCAGCGCAACAAGGAAGTCCCCACGTCGATCATCATCGGCCAGAGCGACCTTGATTTTCTGATGGCCGAAATTGCGCGGTTTCGTCCGCATGTCGCGATCCTGGAGGGCGTCTATGTTGAAGGAGCCTTGCCTGCCTTCAGACAGGCAGGGCTGCCGGCGATCATCGACATGCACAATATTGAATCGGACCTGTTTCGCGCCATCAGAAGGCAATTGCCCTGGCGCAGACGCATCAAGGATATGTTTTTGGGCGGGCGGCAATGGCGCCAGTTGATCGAACTGGACAGAATGACCAGCCTGGCGGCGAACGAAACCTGGGTGGTTTCATCGCTGGATCAGCAACGGCTCGGGCAAATCGGCGGCAGCGCGGCAATGCTCGTGGCAAATCCAGTGCCCGACGAGCGGATGTTCGAGCTTCCGATAGAAGAGGCACGCTACACAGCGCCCAATGTCCTCTTTATCGGGCACCTGGGCTATGCGCCCAATGTAAATGCCATCGGCGAACTGGCTGCCAAAATCTGGCCGCTGATCAAATCTGGCCTGCCGGAGGCGAAACTGACATTGATGGGCCGCTCGCCTGCGCGCAACGTCAGCAGTCTGGAGGGCCGCGCAGATATTTCGGTTTTCGCAGATCCTGTTGATCTAATCCCCCCGGCGCTGCGCCACGGCTATTCACTCATGCCGATTCGCTCGGGCGGCGGCACACGGCTCAAGGCCCTGGAGGCGATGGCCGCCGGACTTGTCGTCATCGCGACAGCCAAGGCGGTAGAGGGGCTGGGCCTGTTGGCGGACGAACATTATTTGCGGGCAGAGACTCCGCACGAGTTTGCGCGCCATCTTTTCACCGCTTGCCAGCGCCCCCGTGAAACGGCCTTGCTGGCAGCGCGCGCGCGCGCCTATGTCCAGCATAACTTCGGCTCTGAAACTCTTGGCTCCCTGATCCGCGCAAGAGTTCAGACTCTGGCGGGCCGTCGCCACGGAACGCAGGATCAAAATGAATCTTGAAGACGTTCAAATCTTGAGGCGAGGATTTCTTCTCCTCTTTTCAGTTGCGATTTTTGCTCTTTTTGCCGTATCGGCTGGGCGTCCGTTTTTTTCGGGTTCGCGGGAAATAGTGACAGCTGCAGGCTGGTTCCTGATCATTGTCTGCATTCTCGGACGAACCTGGTGTTCTCTGTATATCGGCGGCAAGAAGATCAGCCAGCTGGTCACGGCCGGTCCCTATTCTGTCTGTCGCAATCCCCTGTATTTCTTTTCGATCCTGGGTTCAGCAGGTGTCGGCATGCAGACCGGTTCTCTCTTGTTGGGCCTGTCAGTAGCGCTGTCGGTTGCAGCGGTGTTTCATATTGTCGTTCAACGCGAAGAGCGCGCGCTCCTCGACCTGCATGGCCCATCCTATGCGGATTATCTGCGGGCTGTGCCCCGCCTGATACCGGACCTTTCGCTGTGGAAGGGCCGTACTGACGGACAATACGATTCACGCCTTGTCAGGCGGACATTTTTTGATGCTTCCATCTTTCTGATCGCAATCCCCTATCAGATCGCAATCAGATATCTGCAGTTGCACGATATTCTGCCGGTCTTGCTGCGACTGCCGTGACCGCGGGGCCGGTTTGCAGCCCTTTTCTCAATCGCCTGGTGCTTGCGAGGCTCCCGAACCACGACGTGCGGCGAGCCTTTCAAGAGCCAGCGTTTCGCGAAAGAACTGCTTGAGCGGTTTGGCTATATAAGCGCCGCCCCATCTCTCGCCCGCGGGCACGTCCCGCATCACCGATGCACGCGCTGAAAGTTGTGCGCCCTTGCCGATTGTGACATGCGGTTTGATCCCGACCTTCGCGCCCAGGACAACAAAATCTTCCAGCGTGACGCTGCCGCTCAATCCTGATTGGGCAACAATGATGCAGTGGCGGCCAATGACGGTGTTATGCCCGATTTGCAAGAGGTTATCGATCTTCGTGCCTTCACCTATGATCGTGTCGCGCATGCCGCCACGATCTATTGTGGTGCCTGCGCCGATCTCGACATGGTCATGGATGACAACGCGTCCGATTTGCGGCACTTTGATATGGCCACGCGCGCTGCCGATATAGCCAAAGCCATCCTGGCCGATATGGCAACCCGGATGAATAATGACATGATTGCCAATGATGGCGTGAGAAATCGTCGAGCAGGGGCCCACGACGCAATCTTCGCCAATCTCGACGCCTGCAGCAATCACAGCATTGGCGCCAATGAGCGTGCGCTTTCCAATCTTTGCCCTTGGCCCCACGACAGCGCCCGGATCGACTATGACGCCTTGTTCAATCTGGGCAGAGGCGTGGACACTTCCTCTGACAAGCGGAGGTTCGTCTACATATAGCCCTGTGGGGATCAACGCATCTTGGTAAAAGATCCGCGCCACGGTGACAAAACACTTGTAAGGCTCTCGCGTTTGCAAAACGCTGACATGCGCGGGGGCCAATTTTGCAAATCGTTCGGGCGCAAAAATCGCCCCGGCGTTTGTTTGGCCAAGCGCCTCTACAAAGTCGGGGCTGTCGATGAATGCAATGTCATTCGGCCCGGCGCGATCGATGGGCGCGATATCGCAAATGACGCGTTCGGGTTCATTTGAGCCCGTACGGTCCAGGCCCGTGAGCGCCAATATGTCCCGGATTGACAGCGGTGAGGGCCGCTCGAAAAAATGAGGATAATCCGGTTCCATATTCCTCTCCCTTGCATAGGCCGGCATTCCCTTGGCTCCGGCTGTAAGCTGTCAGCCCATGATGTAATGTATATTGCTGCAGGCAGATAGTGAGAGCGCAGGGACACGGCAGCCGGTTCAGGGTGGTTGGACCTCTTGCTGGTTTTGGTCCATATAGTCCCATGTTTGACGGTTCAGGCAGCCCGCCCCGGTCGATTCCGGGCTAGAGTGACATCTCCAGGAGACAGACGGTCCAGTGTCCGTATTCGGTTTCAAAAACAGATTCATGCCCGAAGGTGGGGATTTGGAGCTGCTCAAACGGATTGCTCGCCAGCATTGTCTGACGCACCTGCGCACCTACATTTTAATTGTTCTGTTGATGGGACTGGCGTCTGCCTGCACCGCAGCTGCGGCATATTTGCTGGGCGCAGTTGTCAACACGATCTATGCCCGCAAGGAATACACAGCCATCATTGCGCTGGCTGCGGGGATGCTGGCGTTATTTTCTTTCAAAGGCTTTGCTGTTTATGGACATTCGATTTTGCTGGCGCGTGTCGGCAATAGCGTGATTGCGCAAACCCAGCGAAATCTGATCGACAAATTGCTGCACGAAAGCGTCAGCTTTTTTTCAGGTCTTCATTCTTCGGAGATCGTGACCCGTGCGGGCCAGGGGGCTGTCGCCGCAAGCAACATCCTGAACCTGCTCGTCGTGACGCTTGGCCGTGATCTGCTGACCCTCATTTCACTTTTCGCCGTGATGGTCTGGCAGGATCCTGCGCTCACGGCCATTGGGTTATGTGTGATGCCGCTGGCGGCGCTCGGCGTACGTGAACTCATGAAGCGTTCGATGGAAATCGCCCGGCGGCGCATGTCTGGCAACGAAGCGATCCAGCAGGGACTGCAGGAAACCGTCCAGGGAATTCGCGTGATCAAATCTTTCACTGGCGAAGATCGCGTGCGCGCGCGCCTGTCTGAGGAGATCGATTCGATTGCCGAGTTTGGAAACAAGCTGGCCAGTATTTCCAATCGTTCCACGCCGCTGATCGAAACTCTCGGAGGTTTCGCAGTTGCTTTGGTCTGCCTTTATTGCGGATACCGTGTTGTCGAACTCGGTGACGATCCCGGACGTTTCGTATCCTTCATGGCCGCGTTTCTTCTTGCATTCGATCCTGCTCGGCGAATTTCACGCCTGAACATTGAGCTGGGTTCGCAGATCGTGGCTGTTCGGACGATCTATGACATCCTGGATTCTCCACCGACAGAGCCAGACGAGGCCCACCTGCCTGCAATTGTCTTCCCGCATGGACGCGTGACATTCGACAATGTAAGTTTCGCCTATCGCAAGGATACGCCTGTGCTGAAGGGCGTTTCGCTCAACGCAGAGCCTGGCGCGCTGACCGCATTGGCCGGGCCGTCAGGAGGCGGCAAGTCGACCATCCTGAATTTGCTGTCTCGCTTTTACACGCCCGGGTCTGGCGTCATAAAAATCGACGGATATGATATCAACAGCATTTCCCGTCATTCGCTGCGTTCCCAGATCGCCTATGTGGGGCAAGATGTTTTCCTGTTCAGAGGAACGATACGCTACAATATTTTGATCGGCCGCCAGAACGCCAGCGACGCGGATATGGAAGCCGCCGCCAAAGCCGCCTTTGCGCATGACTTCATAACAGCGTTTCCGCAAGGCTACGATACAGAGGTGGGCGAATTCGGCTGGCAATTATCCCTGGGGCAACGTCAGCGTGTCGCCATCGCCAGAGCGATTCTCAAGGATGCCCGCATTGTGCTGCTGGATGAGGCGACCGCATCGCTTGACAGCGAATCTGAACAATACGTGCAAACGGCCCTTGCCCGTTTGTGCGAAGGCCGCACGACGATCGTGATCGCGCACCGCCTGACCACGATTCGTCACGCCGATTGCATCTTTGTCATCGAAGGTGGGAAAGTGGTGGAATCGGGCAGCGAGAAAGACCTGCTGACCGCAGGTGGTCGTTACGTCGACTTTTTCAGATTGCAGTTTCCAGGAGAATCAACTGGAATTGCACGCGAAGGCGCGGGCGCGCCCGGTTGAACCACCCTTGATATTGGTTTTGGGAACGGCAATGCAAATAGATCCCGGCGCACGAATAGAGGAGGGCGCGCGGATTGGCGAAGGTGCAATAATAGGCCCCTTCTGCTCGATCGGGCGCGATGTTCAGATTGGTGAAAATTGTCACCTGGTGGGCAATGTGCACGTGTCTGGCCGCACCAGTATAGGCGCACGCACTGTGATTCATCCTTTTGCGTGCCTGGGCGGACCTCCGCAGGCGTTCGCCTACAAGAATGAACCGACCACCCTGGACATCGGCGAAGATTGCGTCATTCGTGAAAGTGTCACCATGAATCGCGGCACTGAGCAGGGCGGTGGACGCACTGTCGTTGGCGATGGCGGTTTCTTCATGGCCTACAGTCACGTCGCGCATGATTGTTTGGTCGGCAGCAAAGCAATCTTCGCAAATTGTGCGACATTGGCGGGCCATTGTGTCATCGGCGATCATGTCTTCATTTCCGGCTTGGTGTCGGTGCATCAATTTTCGCGCATCGGTTCGGGAGCGATGGTGGCCGGCGGGTCGACCATTCGCGGGGATGTCATTCCCTTCGGTCTGGCAGTTGGCGCACAGGCCCGGCTGATCGGCATTAACGTCGTGGGAATGAAGCGGCGGCGTTATACGCTCGCGAGCGTCAGAGCTGTTCGTGCGGCTTACCGCATGATCTTTCTTGGAGCCGGACCTCTCGAAGAGCGCATCGAAAAAGCGGCGGGCGATTATGGACAAATTGAAGCCGTGGCGGACATCATTGCCTTTCTTAAAGCGCCCCGCACGCGGCCGCTTTGCCAGCCACGTGGAAAGGGCGGGGAAGAATTGGCGAGCGACGCTTGATACTTACGGTTGCGGCCCGTTTGCAATTGAGCCATCGCAGCTACATAGCTGATAAACAGTCATCCAGAGGTCAAGCAAAACAAGATGAACCTGACGGATCGCAAATTCGAACGGATATTGCTGATCAAGTTGTCGGCGATCGGCGACGTGATTCATACGGTGCCGTTGTTCAAGGCGCTGCGGCGGCGCTATCCTTCAGCCCGTATCGACTGGATTTCCAAGCCTACTCCGGCCAAATTCCTCAGCGATCTTCCAGGCATCGACAACGTCATCGTCTACGGCGAAAATCAGACCGAAGTTCCCCAATATAATTGGGATGGCTTTACGCATTTTGTTCGTCTGATCCGCGACCATCGGTTTGTCGGCATGTTGTCGCGTTTGCGTTCCGCCCGCTATGATCTTGTCATTGATATGCAGGGGCAATTGCGAAGCGGTTTTGTCTCTATGGTCACGGGATCGCCGGTTCGCATGGGTTTTGAACGTCCGCGCAAGGCGGTCTGGGAAACTGCCGGAAAATTGCTGCCCGAAGGCTCGATCCAGCGGGCCTGGAAAGGTTCGCGGGAAGGCGCGTGGCTCGCCTATACCCATCCGATTTCCTTGCCAACGCTGGACCTGCATCCAATCGATCGGAATCTACTGGCGGCGGACCTGTTAGGCATACCTTCACAACCTGCAGATTGCCAGATTCCCGTCCGTCCCGAAGCCGCTCAGCGCATCGACGAACTCTTGCGAGAGAAAACAGGGGACGCCAGCAGGCCACCGATTTTGCTGACACCGGGAACCCTGTGGGAAACCAAGCATTGGCTGCCGGAAGGATTTGCCTCTGTCGCCCGGCATTTTCTGGCGCGCGGATTTCCCGTGATCCTGACAGGGGCGCCAAACGAGGCCGACAAGTGCCAGCGGATTGCAGATGCTGCGCCCGGCGCTGTCGTTCTTCAAACAACGCTGCCTGAAATGGCTGCACTGATGCAAAGATCCTCGCTCGTGCTGGCCAATGATTCCGGTCCGATGCATATGGCGACAGCGCTGGGAAAAACAGCGTTTGCTGTCTTTGGCCCAACGAACCCCCGGTGGGTAGGCCCTTACAAACGGCCAGATTTGGTCGTGTCGGCCGGCGTGCAATGCTCGCCTTGTTTTCTGCGTGATCTGGTTAGGTGTAAGCACGATCATGCCTGCATGCGCGATATCTCTGCTGAGAAGGTCATCGATGCCATGGAAAACAGTCTGGCGGAGAGTTAGCCAGATATGCTGCGAACTCGTAACTTTTCCTTTTTCGGTCTCTGACGGGTTTTCAAAAACAGCCATGTCAAAATTCAAGGACATTCTCTTCAGATTGGAATACCTGGCAGTGCTGACGTTCAGGGCGTGCGTGCGTCTGCTTCCGCTCGACGTGGCAGCGGGAAGTGTCGGCGCTGCAGTTGCTTTTGCAGCTCCGTTTTCGACGCTCAACAAACGGGCGTTCGAAAATCTGGCCGCTGCCTTTCCTGATATGCCTCACAAGGAACGCAAGCGTATCGCCTCTGCCATGTGGCGTAACACCGGGCGATCTATCGCCGAGATGTTCCTGCTGGATCGGCTGGTGGTGGACGAATCGCGCATTGAGGTCGAGCAGCGAGATATCCTTGAAGAGATCTTGTGCGGCCCCACTCCCGCTATTGCCGTCACGCTTCACATGGGCAATTGGGAGATCGCAGGCATTGCCTGCAGCAAGTGCGGCGGTAGGTTGACGGGTGTATATCGCCCCATGCGCAATCCCTATCTGGACCGGA
>CAMDKB010000038.1 GCA_945901195.1 Rhizobium sp. Q54 | reverse complement strand
TAATTCCAACCACTCCCGCGTCGGCACCTTCTGTCGCATATTGGGCCTAGTATAATGACTCATCTGAACACTTATGAAGACGTACAAGCTCTGTGGGACGCATGGAGCGCACATCGCGCCGTTAACCCGCAGGAGGCGCCATCTGCTTCGCTCCGCCGCGTCCTGCACGCGCACGGGAGCTTTCTGGCCCAGCAGGAAATTGAGTTCGCCTTTGCGGCCGCGTTTAGCGGGCAAGAGGATGAACGCGCTCGCAGCAGCTTTGAAGACTGCGCCGTCGTTCTCCTGGGGGGCCGGGCTCTGCGGGTGCGCCACGCGTTCTCCACCTTTGATCGTCACGCCGCAGGCCGCATTCGCACGCAAGATTTCATGGCGGCTGCAAAGGTCTTCGCTCAGGACGACGCCGCTCTTGCGCGCGTCGCTGAGGAACTCGACAAGGATGGCGACACCTGGATCGAGCTTGACGATTTCCTGTCGTACCTGCCGTCCGCCCGGCCAGCGAAGCGCCGCTACAGCGCATCCCATGTCGACCGCACCCGCATCGGCGCCGGCGCGGACAAAGGGACCCCCGCGGCAGGCGCGCCTGTTCGGCCGCAGGCGGCGGCCATGGCGGCTAATCGTGCGCAGGTTGGCGCCGGATCTAAGCACCACGCGTCCATTTCCCCGCTTCAACTGCGCATCGCGTTTTTCAGGATGCTGCAGGGCGCGGCCTACCGGAGCTTTCGCGAGAACTACTCGGCCAATTCAGAAACGCATTTGCGCGCGCGCGATCTGCCCTATTCAATCACGGACTTTTCCGCCTTCGTGTCAGCGACAATCGAATACTATCTCTCCCTTGGGGTTGTGCAGGACGCGGAATGCATCGCGGAGTTCCGCCGCCTTGATGAGATGGTCTCAGGCGAGGTCGAGGCGCTGCAGACGCGCGTGCGCAATTGGGCGCATGTGAAAAAGACGCCGGCGATGCTCGCGGCGCAGCAGGCGATCGAGGCCGAACGCGCCGAGCTTCAAGACCACGCAGGCCTGTTTGAGGCGATCATCGAGTTCATCCTCGCGCTCAGGCATAACGGCGTTGATCTGGAGCACGTTGACGAGCATGTTCTGGCCCGCCACGAACTGAACCGCTTGCGGCGCCAGGAGCTGCACAGCGAGATGAGCGGCTCCGCCAGCACGCAAGCAGACGCCGATGAGCATGCGGCCTGGCTGGAAAGCTGGACGCGCGTGATCCTGACCTCGTCCGACGAGAGAGTTGACGGCGCCATTATGCCGGTGCGCTTCTGGTATGAGCGCTTCATGCCGCAATTGCTGCGCTGCGCGTCCATCACCACCCGCGCCGATCTTGAGGCGCTTGATCAGATGACGTCCGGCCATCTCGACGCATGGCATGCGGACATGTCGCGCATGGGCGCCTTCGATCGCTATGGACTGGACGTGAAGGAAGGGTTCGCTGCCTGCACCGCAGAGCAGAAACAGGCTCTGCGCCAGGCCTGGCTTTTAACGGAGCACTATTTGAACGGCGTCGAGAAGCGCAGGGAGCGGGAAGAGTTCGGCCGCGAGTCCGGAAGCCTCAGCGAGTATGTCGCCTTCATCGACGTCTACGTCGGCCGCAACTCGGTCGCCCAGTCGGAGATGCGCGTCAGCTTCCCCTATTTCATTGGCCCGGCTGTCTGGTGCTTCCTGCATACGTCTGCAGAGATCGTCGAGTCCATGGATGACGAGGCGCGTGCGCAGTCGATCATCGCGTTCAAGGCCTTTTTCCGCTGCTTTGCGACCATGTATGCGTGCCCGTATTGCCGCTACCACCTCAATCGCTATGTGGTGCGCAATCGCGAAGTGAACATGTACCCAGTGGAATACCTCCTGTTGGGCGGGGCTGCGCGGGCAATGGATCTTGCCGTTTCGATGGATGAGAAGCTGGCCACCATCTCGGCGGAGCGGCCAGGTTCGTTGCGTCTTTTCCTGTGGAAGCTGCACAACGCGGTCTCATCGTCTATCGCGCGCACGGAGCCATGGTTCCGGAAAGATCCCAAACCGATTTATACGACCCGCTTCTGGCCGGGCCTCGACTCCGAACTCGCCCGCGCACACGCCCTTGGCAAGGATGCAGTTGAACTGCACCGGCTGACGGATATATACAGCATCATGAAGCCTGCTGCGCGCCTCGCCGTATTGCGCGACGAACTCGACAACGCCCTTCAGGCTGTGGATCACGACGCGTTCGCCCAAGTGACCCAACGTGCGCACGACGAGATCGCTGACCTTGAGGAAGCTGTGCACGCCAACGCTTACCTGCAATTGGCCTACGCGTTTGATCCCGCCAAGCAGGATGCGCCGCCGCACTTCACCCATGAAGAGGAAGCGTTCGCCCTGAGCGGGATCTTCGTCGAACGATAAGTTCCAGACAAATGAAGGCGGCGCATGGCCCATGCGCCGCCTTCTCAACGTGTGGATGTCTTTGCGGAGCGTTGCGGCTCAGGAGGCTTTTTCGAATATCTCACGCCGGAAGGGAAGAGCTGGATCGGACGTGTCGTCGGTCCCGTCATTGGCGAATTTGAGATGCGCCGACATGCGGGTTCGCAGGAGCTCAAGCGAATTGAGGAAGTTGCCAAGCGCCTCGTAGCAGGAGGTGGGCACCCAGATCGCCCGCATCTCTTTCTCGAGCTTCGCGAACTTGTTCATCGCATGAGACCTGTCCTGGACGTTGGTCGCCCTCACGATGTGCAGGTAGAGCTCGTACATTTCTTCGTATTTATTATCGAGCACCGTCAGGAAGAGCGTCTTTCGCAGCGTCGGCGCCAAATGGATGAGCGGGTACATCACGGCCAAGATCGACAACAGGAAGAACCAGGTGCGGTTGAAGAAGCTCGCCAGCCAGAAGGGCGCATAGCGCTCCAGCGCCAAGGGGCCGCTGCTCACGTAGTTTTCTGCGTACTCGCTCTTTTGGACCGTCTTATCGACGAAGGCGGGGAACCCGCCCGGGCGGTCGAAGAACTTGTTCTCATTCCGGTAGAGATCGGAAGAAGCCTTCATGAAGAGATGCTGCAGCGCTGGATGAAAACTTGAATGCACCATGACTGTTGTCGTAGTCGCGATCATCTGCACCTCATGATCAGGTTTTGGAGGAGAGAGGCTGATGGCGCCGCGCGGCACGTTTACCACCTCCATGAACGGCAGCTTCTTGTTGAGCGCCGGGGCGGTGAAGAAGGAGGCGAGCTGAATGTCTTCCCGCTTCAGCAGCTCCTGCGCGTTGCCGGACTCAAAGCCGGCAAGCAGGAACATCCCGTCGATCTCACCTGCAAGGAGAGCGCGAACGCTCTCCCCTGCCGACATTTCCTTGAGGTCGTAGCGGGCCAGCTTCTGAGGCTGCAAGAGGCTCAAGAGGGAATCGACGACAATGCGTGTCCCGCTTCCCTTGAGCGCGATGGAGATCTTCTTGCCTTCAAGGTAGCTGAACAGATCGCCGCCTGCGTCCTCGCCACCTTTGTAGAAGAACCACAACGGCTGATAGCCAATGCTGCCGAGCGACACGAGGCCGCTGTCCGGCGCGACAGGAACGCCGCCCTGGGAAAGGGCGACGTCGACCTTGCGTTCGCTCAGGAGTTCGAGGCTCTCAATGGCTCCGCCCGTGCGGCGAAGCTCGACCTCGACGCCGGACTTGTGAAGATACGATTGATAACGCTTGGCCGCCGTTTCCAGCGTGGAGTTCTCCTGGCCGGAGGCGATTACGATCCGCTTTGGCGGAATGGGATCATAAAAATAGAGGGGCGCAAGAAGCACCATCAGGATGACGGCGATGATGAACCACTGGTACCGGGCGAAGCTCGCAAGAGCCGACAATTCGTCATTCGCCGCTTCCATCATGTGGCGGATGAGAGGCGCTTTTAAGCTTCGTTTGGACATCATGTTCTCCAGCGCATCGCTATCTATGTGTACTTGTGAATCAAGACAGTCCTAAGCCGGTCGATGACAAGCGACGTCAGGTAGCTGAACGTGACGAAGATGCAGGCTGCATAGGCATAGACCGCCAACATCCAGTCAGCCCCCGATGCTGTGATGATCGTGTTTGACCGGCCAACCAGTTCGCTGACGCCCACGAGGGATGACGTGCTGGAGGCGAGCAGCGTGATGGTGAAGCCGCTCAACCAATTGGGAACGAAGAGCAACGCCCCCTTGCGATCGTCGTGCGTCCACTTCTGGATCGAACTGTAGAGGTTCCAAGACGTGAACCCGATGGGCGAGGCCGCCAGCGCGATGGACGCTTTGAACCATGCGGGAATTGGGATGACGACGCCCTCTGCGAGCGCCAGCGCGTTGGGGATGAGCGTGGCGAGATAAAACAGCAAAACGAGCGAAGGTACGTTGCGAAAGAACGAACTCGCAAATGACGATATGTTGACCAGCACGGGAAGCGCCGACAAGCGCATGAGCACGAAGCCCGCGCCGACCATTGTGCCCATCACTGTCGCGACGACAGCGATGCAGATGTTCCACGCGAAGCCGCCAAACATGAAAGGCGACCATGTGTAGAGAAACTCAATGGTCGCCATGACGCACGTCCCGGTTCAGAAGCCAAGCCTCACCACGTACGATCAGGAACATCCAGATCGTGGAGATGACGTAGAACGTCACCATCAGCAGGCCCATCATGGCGTGGACGTTGCCCTGGTCCGCGATGATGCCGGTTGTCGCTGACAGCATCTCAGGAACCGAGATCGCGGATGCGACCGACGTCGCCTTCACCAGGTTGCTGAGCGCGCTTTTTACGCCCACTGTCGATTTTTCGAGTGCGAGACGCACGGTGTGCAGGTTGAAGCGCGAGCCTGACTTTGGCTTTTCGATCTGCGGGAGAGCTTCTGAAACCGCGGACAGAATGATGGCGCCATGGTAGAGGCTGAGCGTGATCAGGGCGACGATCAGCGGCGAGACGATCACGCTGTAATTTGCAGCCAGGATGCTGCCGACGCCAAAGTACAACATATACATCTGCAGCAGCGGCGGCGTCGTGCGCGCCCACGAACAGGCGATGCGAACGGCGCCGCCAACCAGGCTTGCTCGTCCATGAATCGCGATGGCGCCAAGAACGCCCGTCAGCAACGCAATGGCGCCGGAGACGACACATAGCAGGAGCGTATAGAAGATCCCTTTCAGAAGCCGGCCACGATCGAACGGATCATAGATGACCGACAGATTGATGCCGAGCGTATCGCGCAGGAAGATGCCGACACCCTGCAGGCCAGAGACATCGGACGACGTGATGAACGCCTGGTTTCGACACTGCGCAGGCCACGAGCCCGAAGCGTTGCGCACGCAGACATCCTGGCCGAGTTCATCGGTCAGGTTCCACAAGGCGCGCGTATCCTGAAGGAACCGGCTGTCCGCCAGCCCCCAGGGCCGGGCAAGCTCAACGAAAACGCCCTCGCGATGAAAGCGCGCCAGGAGATCTCCGAGCGTCACGTCCAGGCTGCTGCCTGCCTCAACGCGATGAATGCTGACCGCCCAGGGGATCACGAGCGCTGACTGGAAGGACATCTTGTAGCCCTCCCACTCCGGCTGCTTCAGGTATTCCCGGATCGCCACGTCCGTGTAGAGAAAACCGATGCAGCGCCCATCCTTGACCGCAAGAAGCGCGTCGCGCACGCTCCGGTACATCTGCAGATCGAGAATATAGCGCTGGGTGATCTGGCGATTGAAATAAGCCCCTTGAAGGGCGCAGACGTTCTTGCCGCGAATGCCCTGCCAATCGTTCGCGCCCGCTTCGGGACGCAGGAACACGTTCACCCCTGCGCCGTAATAATTAGGCTCAATGGCGGTGGCCAGTTCCCGCCGTTCCTTCGTGTCTCCCGCCGTCGCGATGATGAGATCGACAGCGCCTTGTTCGAGACGCTGGAAACGATTCTCGGTGGTGACGCTGATCGTCTTCAGCTTGACGCCAAGCTCGGCTGCTATCCGCTTTGCGAGATCGACCTCGAACCCCACCGGCTGCCCCTTGCTGTCCAGCATGCCGAAGGGGGCAAAGTCAGTCTTGAGGCCGATGTTGATCTCGCCCCGCTCGCGAATGGCGGCAAGCACGGGGCTGGGTTTTGGCGACGCCTCGGCCAAGGCGACCACGACCGCGCAATCAAGAAAGGCCAGGACGAGAAGAAGCCCGCTAAAGAGGCTTCTCCATGAAAACTTCGGAGCGATGGCGGCGATGGGCTTCATTGGGCCGCCGTATGATCGGCTTCGACCGGCTGGCCCAGAAGACCCTGCGTGAAGTTGCGAACCAGAAGCGCGGCGATGGGGGCGCTCATCTTGTGAAGATCCTGCACCGTGGCGCCCTCGGGAATGTAGACGGGCTCCGACGTGGCGACCACGCGTCCCGTGTCAAAGCCGTCGTCGACTTCGTGCATCCGGATGACGAACCGCGACATGCCGTCCTCAAGCATGTGCTTGAAGGGATTTGGACCAGCGTAACGCGACGGCCATGGGCCCAGATCGCAGGGGTGGAGGTTGTAGAAGCCCTTTTTGCAATAGCCATAGATGCGGCTGTCAATCCGCTGGCCGAACGTGGCGGAGACGCACAGATCCGGCTTCCAGACATCCTCATACAAGGAATGGAACTCGGGCGTCTTCACCTTGCCTTCGTACAGATCGAGACCAAAGCGCTGGGCCAGGCCGCGCACAAGAATTCGCTCCGCAGCCGTATGCTCGTATTGCCAGACCCTTCTTGAGGGGCTCACAAAAGATTGGCTTGGATCGTCGGTGGCGACGCCGACGATTTTAATTCGGTCGCTGAGCGGGCCAGAGAGCAGTTCGCTTAGAACGCAGTATCCTCTGTAGTAACTACCGAATACTGAAACTCTAAGCATCTCACACCTCTGATTTTCGGCCCGCTCAGTTGGTTCAACTGCCGAGACACGTTCCTTGCCGGCTTTGGTTTTCTAAGAGCGGCTGGGCGATTTCGGCCCCGCCAGAAACGGCTTTTCTCACGACCCCAAGCATGCACCTTGCGCGCGTTCGAACCTTATACAGGAGGTTCAATTCGAACGTAAAGTGGCCTGCCCCCTGAAATGAGGTGGCTCGGTTTGTTTCAACAGTAGATTGGCTTTCTTAAGTGGTTTTCCGCTTAGGTTATGCTGCCGCCGCTACCGGCGCCAGCAGATTGAAGTAGGCCTGATCGGGGGACTTTCCGTCAAGCGATGAATGCGGGCGCGCGCCGTTCTGCGCGAAGCGTTAAAAGCCGATCCTGAAAGCGCCGCGATCCGAAACAACTTAAAGAATGTGGAAGCCGCCAAACGCTGAAGATGCTCGAGCTTTAAGCTGGCCTTTCTTGACATACTCCGCAGCAGGCGACATGCGCCGTCAAGCGCGGAGCAGATAGCCGCGCGACCAGAGGAACCGGCGCTTGGCCCGGCCCCTCTGCGTGAGCGTTCAAATGTCGGAATGAAAACCGATCCGTGCATGCGTATTGTCACAAAAGGGCTTGTTTCCAGATCCGCCGCAACGGCACAAACGAGCCGTCTCGACCTTTTGGATCGTGTGGCCAGTTCCCCCGCAGATTTCGAGATTTCCTGTGACCACCAAGGGACCGTTTTCAGTCGGGTCGATATTGAGAACGCCGTTGCGCTCTTCCAGGGGTTCGCTTTGAATCAGGCGGCGCTCTCCTGTCGCGATGAAGCCCGCCTCCACATGCGAACTATCGCAATAGGGCTTGTTCTTGGACTTGCCGCATCTGCAGAAAGTGCCACGAAACAGGCGCTCATCGCCAATCTCGATGTCGGCGCTAATCGCATAAGGTCCGTTTTCCCGAACGCGCAAGACGTTGACGTCGGGGGCCGCCTCGTCGGCGCCGCCGTCCAGCCTCTTGTACGTGATCGCGCCCGAGGGACAGTTGCGCGCAACGCTCGCCATGTCTTCAGGAGAAACTTCCTCCGGGTGCAGCCAGGGACCCTTGACGTTGCCGATAAAGACCTTGGGCGCACCCAGCACACAGTTGCGCGAATGGATGCACTTCTTGACATCAAAATTGATGCTGATGTGCTCTGTAGACGCCTGATTGGGATTTGATGGATCCGCCTGCACCGCCGCAGCGCCTGACAGAGTGACGCGCACCGGCGGAGCCTGCCTTAGCGGGGCTTGCAACGCACTGCTATCGGAGGCTTCCCATTCGGAATGCAGTTTATCCAACTTCCTCGCGAGGCCGTTGAGCGCATCGAAAACACCTGGCAACGCGACGCTTGCCTCAAGACGTTTCGCAACCAACGCGAGTTCGTTGGCTCGCTCGCTCAACACCTGCGCAGCAGAGTTCTGCGCCAGAACGCCAATGGATCCCGGTATTTCAAAACTTACGCCAGCCCGTGGACCGCCTTCGTCCGCCGTTGCGGGCAACTTGCCAGCAGCCTCACCCACCGTCGTCAAAGCGTACATCAAGCTGGTCGAAGCCTGCGCAAACCCAGTCCGCAGCGCTTTGCTGGTGGAGGCCGGCGAGAAAATCTGCGCGAGGGATCGGACCATCAGAAGGTACATGCAATTGCCCAGATCCACGACCTGCTGGGCAACGGGATGCGTGATCCGCGTCGACCCGCCGCTATGGAGGAACGACGTTACAATTGGATTTGTGACAGCGTGGCAGGCTGGCTCGAACTCAGGGCGCGCCGCCTTCATCGCGCTGAACTCTTCAGCGATCTTCTTGAACTTCGCGTAATGAGAAACGTCGCTGTCCTGCGGGGCCCCTTCTCCTTGAAGGACGATCTCTTCAATCGCTCGATGCGCGGTTTCAAGATGAGTGATCGCAAAAATCCCGGGCAGCGGAAACTGGGCGCCGCTGACCTGTGCGTCTTTGGGACCGGAGAAGAGCACGTCGTGTCCCAGCTTTTCAGCTAGCGCGTCGATTCCATTAGCGATTGTGTGGTAGAGTTCGCCTTGTGACTTGTAGTCCGTCGGCGTCGGCGAAAACAGATCGTTGCGCATGGTGCGGCGATAATGCCGAACATGCCGATAAGCTGTTCCATCGGGAATCGCGACCTCTTCCGGCTTTTCCAGGAACTGGAAATGCTGCAAAGTGGACTCGTTGAACGGCGCAAGGTTCAATTCCAGACTTGCCGGAAAGCGACCTGCGGGCACCGGAAAATTGGGCCGGCCAAAGTGGCCTGACCCGCCAAAAGCCGTCAACAAATTGTTGACCAGCGCCAGGTGGAGCATTTCCTCCACCGCCACCGATATGACCTGTCGCCTCCAGCGGGAGACAGATTCCAGTTCTTCCTCGCTCAACGTTTCGTCTGCAGTGCGTTTCAGAGTCATGGCGGCGTATAAATAGCCGCACATCACTGCGTGTTCGAACTCAGCGGCCTCGCATAGAAGGAACAGAAGCTCTTCACGGTCTTTGATCTGATAACCTGTATCGGCCATGCGAGGCATACCCCGGGACATACGTTGACGGTGACAAGATCAGGTTGCGCTACCTTTCGGAGCGCATCGCATCAGAACTTGTATGACGCCTTGAACCAGTACCGCTCGCCCTGCGGCCTGTTGCGAACAGCGAATTCGTGCTGCGCCTGCAACGCAAAGCTCAGCGCGCCGACGTCATAACGCACCGCGGGGCCAATTCCGTAGCCACGGCCTTTGTAGCCGCCAGCGGACTGCAGCGCAGCATTGGACGGGCCGTCAGAGATCTTGTCGCTCGTCACCTGATAATAAGCATACCCAGTGACGCCCGCGGTCCACGGACCCCAATGCTGCGCGATCAGCACGTCGGTAGTAAACTCCTGCCCGCTGCGATAATGCGCGCCGTTTACATTAGAAGACGGGTTGATGACCGCGTTGGTGTTGGCCGCGTTGAAATAGTACTGCGCCTTGGCGGACACCTCCAGGCCAGAGGCCGGCAGATAGCTGACAGCCAAAGCCGGCGCGGCGGACCAATAGTTGGTTCCCGTGTTGGCGAGGGCTCTGCGATCATAAGAACCCGTCGGCGAAAAGAGATCGACTGCTCCAACGAAGTGCCATTCAGGCGAATGCCATCCCAGCATGACCGGCGTGAAGACGATATCGCCGACGCTGATCTTCGAGTCCTTCATGCCCATGTAGTTCACGTCGACGTTGACGAGCGGCAAGACCACCTGTGATCCGACAGACGCGCCGAGGAACTGAAGGTTGCTCACGTAAACGAAACGATTGACCGACGCGAACTGCGTGACGCTGAAGGACGAAACGGCCTTGTTCCCAGCGTTATCGTTGAGCCGCGATGCGCTATACAACATGTTGTAGGAAAGCGCGTAGAAGCCAGGAGGAGGCAGAACGCCAGCATAAAAGGATTCCGCCCCAGTCCCCGCATGGCTGCCGCCATTCTCGACCGCATGGGCCGGCAGGCTCAGCGCGCAGACAGACACTGCATTCACAAAAGCAGCGGCTACGGCCCAGTTCTTATTAGACATGCGACTTACCCCTTCCAAGACAAGAACCTGTCGCGCCTCAAGGCAGTTGCCGACAGGTTGAAGATTACATTTTCTACAGAAGCTGATCGAGCGCTCGCGCCACCTGGATATCAACCGCGGTGAGCCCGCCAAAATCATCAGTGGTTAGCATTACGGAGACGACGTTGAAGGCGTTCGACCAATCGGGATGATGGTCATGTTTTTCAGCAACCAGGGCGGCGCGCGTCATGAAGCCGAAAGCCTCGATGAAATCCTCGAACACCAGCTTCCGGGATATGGATTTCCCGTCGTCCGAAAGCGTCCAATGCGGCAGATCCGCCAGGCATGCAGCGATTTGATCGCCTGAAAGTAATTCCACACTCATTTTGTGCCGGCTCCTTCGTCAAAGTCGGTCTCTTCGCGTTGCGACTCCATGTAGGACGCCGTGGAGCGTCCTTTGCGGCCGTGGAGATTGACGGGCCTCTCCTCTTCGACGCGCTTGAGGATCTGCTCCGACAACCGAACGCTACGCGCCGCCAGATCCTGTGCGGCTTCACGCAAGACATGGTTGTGTTTCACGTATGCGATGTTGTGTTCCATGTCCTCGGCGCTCCATCCCCGGCTATGGCCGATGAAGGGGAATTGGGGGAAATGAAACCCAAGTTCACCGAAGAAATTGAGCATCTGGCCCGACACCTGCTGAACGTTATCCTGCCCGCCGGTGATAATGAAACTAGCGACCTTGTTGCGGATCAGCGTGCGGTCAGCGATTGTGACCTGATTCTGAATCGCGTTCAGGCGCTCGGCCATTTTGTAAAAGAGCGACGACGCGTTACCCCATCGGATCGGCGTTGCTAGTATTAGCACATCGGCCCAGTGCACAAGGCCTTCGTAAACTTCGCGCAGCTCATCTTCGGGGTCGGACTGCGTGATCGAGCACGGCCATGAGCACGCCCGCGCCGACTTGGAATAATATCCCTCGCAGGCGCGGAATTTCAGGTCGCGCAACCGGATCGTCTTGCATTCAGCGCCGAGGGAACCCGCCTCAACGAGCGCCAGATCCAACAGATTCTCCGACGTCGAAAATCGCGACAATTCGGCGTTCATGTTGGTTGTGGATATGCCAAGGACGCGCATCGGCCCGGGCTCGCGCACGATCGGCCGCGACAATGGATCAGGCTCATGCGGGGCGCGGCCGCGCGCCGTCTCGCTCGACATGTCGATCAGGAGGCGTCCCGCAGCCACTTCCAGCGAAAAGGCGGCGGTGGCGTCCAGCTCATAGCCGGGCTCGCCAGCGCCCGTGCAGCGATGGTACTTCCAGCCGTGCCAGGGGCATTCCACATAATCGCCGACGAGGCGCCCGTCGGCGAGAGGCCCGCCCAGGTGTGAACAGGCCCCGTCAATCACGCCAAACTCACCATCACGATTGGTGACGACGAGGCTTCGTCCATCGACTTTGACGCGGGTGAGCGGAGCGAAAAAATCACAAATCGGACCTAGATCTTTGAAGTCTTTTTCCACTGCGCGCCCCGATTCTCGGATCTCAATATATAGGTTAGTACTTCATATAGGTTAGTACTTCCACCAGGACTCAGGCGGCACCGCCCACCAACCTTCAGGCGGGGTCGCGTGAATGTTGGTGAAGTGGATGATGTTGTATTCGTTCCTGATATCGTCGAGCTGCCGATCCATGTGATCCCAGGGGTTCCAATCCTTGGACAGATCGATGTTGCAGTTCATGCCCATTTCAAGCCCGCGGAGGAACTCCTCGGGATCAAGCTCGCCTGATTGAACCTTCGCCGGGCCCGTATAAGCGGCAAGGCCCAGCTGGAAATCGAGCATGCCGATGACGGCGAAAAGCCAGCCATGTTCCTTCATGTTGCCGCCCTGGAAAGCGGCGACGCCGATTTCGCCCTGCGGCGTGCTGTTGAAACCGCCCAGGATGTGGCTCACGTCATGAATGAGGATGAAATCCTCGTTCATGTTCATGTGGCCTTCACCAGGAAAGGTGAAACCACGGGTGCGATAAAACTGCCAGATCGAGCGACCGAGCGTGCCTTCGGGGAGAAGCCCAAGACGCTCGTGCTTCAGAGCGACCTCGATATCGTACTTCTTCATTTGAAGAACGGGCTTCAGCGTGCGGAACTTGTCGAGAATGGTCTCGCCCTTGATCATGCTCGGCGCAAGCTTGCGATAGATGCAAAACTCCATCGCCATGACGTGACGATCCCGCGCCTGATGCAGCAGCGTCAGAGCCTCTGGGTGGATGCCCAACGCCGCTGCGAAAGCGTCTACGACAGCCACCTTTTCGGCATTCGCCTTCGTGTCCGAATACGGCATGACGATCAGAAACTGCAACGCCTGCTCCGCCATGGCGGGCGCTGTGAAGTGCGTCGCAAACTCCTGCGGCGACACCAGCGGCAAGTCAGCCAGCACAAGGTTCGAATACAACAGGTGACGCTGAAGACCATCGATCAGAGCGTTGTCCATCGTGGACAATTCAAGACGCCCGTTCGCGGTGGCCACCGTCTTCAGCGCACGCAGGATGAATTCGTCCTGGTTGTCATCCCATTTGAGTTGTTTCATGGTTCATTTCCTGCTGGCTTCAGACGCACGGCACGTACAATTTTGAGAGACATCATGCGCCGCTCTGGCGGATCCGCCTGACGGAGTTGCAGAGCGCAGCCACTTCCTCATGGGTGTTGTAGAAGGCGAAAGACGCCCGCACAGACTCCTCCAGGCCATACCGCCGCAGAATAGGCTGAGCGCAGTGATGGCCAGAACGGACTGCTATGCCGTCCTGATCGAGAGCCTTGCCAATCGTATTCGCCGCAATGCCGTCGAGCACGAAGGACACCACGGCGACCTTGGTTTTGGATTGGCCGATGATGCGTAGGCCCGGCACGCGCAACAGGCGATGGGTCGCATCTTCCAGCAGCGCCTGTTCGTGGTGCTCGGCCTGCTTCGAGCCTATGCTCTCGACATAGTCGAACGCCGCGCCAAGACCGACTGAGCCAGCGAGAATGCCCGTGCCCGCCTCAAACTTTCCCGGAAGATCGGCGTACGTAACCTTCTCGAAGGTCACGTCCTTGATCATGTTTCCGCCGCCTTGCCACGGCGGCATGGCCGCCAGAACGTCTTCACGTCCATAGAGAACGCCAACTCCAGTAGGCCCGAAGATCTTGTGGGCGGAGAAGACGAACCAGTCGCAACCCAGAGACTGAACGTCGACGCTGAAATGAGGAATCGACTGCGCGCCGTCCACGAGGACGCGGGCGCCGACAGCCTTCGCCATCGATGAAATCAAGGGGATCGGATTGACTGTCCCAAGCACGTTGGACGCCTGCGCCAAAGCCACCAACTTGGTCGCGGGCGACAGCATGTTTTGATAAGCGACCAGATTGAGGTCGCCGGTTTCATCGACGGGAATGACCTTGATGACGGCGCCGGTTTCATCCGCCAGCATCTTCCACGGCACGATATTCGCGTGATGCTCCATCTGGCTGACGATGATCTCGTCCCCGGCCGAGATGTTCGACCGCCCCCAGCTCTGAGCGACAAGATTGATCGCCTCCGTCGTGCCGCGCACAAAGACGATTTCACGCGTTGAACGGGCGTTGAGATGACGCTGCACCGTTTCGCGCGCGTGCTCGTATGCATCGGTGGCGCGGGCCGCCAGCGTGTGCGCCGCGCGGTGAATGTTGGAGTTGTCGATTTCGTAGAAATGGGAGATCGCGTCGATAACATGACGCGGCTTCTGGCTTGTGGCGCCGTTATCGAGCCAGATCAGCGGCTTTCCGTTGACCTTTTGATGCAGGATGGGGAAGTCGCGACGCACGCGCTCCACATCGAAGCCGGCGCCTGAGTGCGAGGCGCTGCGGGCCGTCTGCGGCTTGGAAGCCGCAGCCTTCTGAGGCTCGAAATAATAGCGGCCCATGCTGTTGGAGCCGCGCATGTCGGCGTTCTTTGGCGGCGACATGTTCTGGCACGGATGCCACGCGTTGCGACCCGCCGACGAGCCTGAAGCGGCCGCAGGACCAGTCACGGACGAAGCCGGATGAGCAGAGGGCGCGGTCATCGCCGAACCCGACGGCGACATTGCGCCCATAGCGGAACCCAGCGGCCCCATCGCGCCCATCATTGACCCCATCGGGGCCATCGCGCTCTGGAGACCGGCGTTGAAAAACTTCGCCCCGCCCTGATTGGCGAGCAACTCAAGCATCGATGTATCAAGCGATGAACTATCGGGAGCCTGAGGCGCGCCTGCCGGCGCGGCGGGCATGCCTTGCGGCGACTGGGGCGCAGGGGGCGCGAAGCTGCCCATCAAGGGCATTGCAGCCATCGCCGACGCGGAGGCCATGGACCCGGCCATGCCCATCGCAGAGGCAGGCGAGGTCAACAAGGCGCCCATGGCAGCAGCCATTGAAGGCGTCGACCCAGGCGTGATAGCGCCAAATGAAGAAGCGTCCGAGGGCGCAGGAACAGGAGCGCCACCGGACGGCATGCCACCTGCGCCCGGTGCCATGGACGCGGACAATATGGCCATCGCGGCCGAGAACATCTCTTGCACAGGCCCGGACATCATAGCGCCCGAACCAAGCGCGCTCGTGATACACGGCGGCATTGAGGGAGCCGCGCCCGCACTGGCCGGCAAACCAACAGGAGGCGTACCCGATGGCATGGAGGCGCTCGTTTCAGCCGCACCCAGTAGATTCAAAGGATTGATACCAGAGTTTGAACCAACGCCGTCTGAAGCTGAAACGCTCATCTTTCACCCCAAAGGCCGCACGAGCCTAGATCGCACGTTTAATGAAACCATATCAGAGCAGCATCCTCGCCCACGCTATCGTCGCGAAGGGCCGCACTCAAGCGGCTTAGGGGATACGCTCCGATAAATACGGATTGCGTCAGATGATCAGAACCAGGCTTATGGCTTGATCGACATCACGCCGAGCGCGTCGGGAACCAACACGGCCAACGAAATGTAGCGCGTCACGACGAAGTGGGAGACGCCAGCGCTGTCGGTTGACAGGAGACGGACCGACAATCCCGGGACGACTTCCTGGCCGGGCAAGCCCAACTTGTGCAGACCCACGACGCCCTGGTTGTCTTCACCAACGCGCATAAGCAAGACGCTCGTCTCACCCTGCGCATTCGTCAGCACCTTGTCTGACGGCACGATGGGAATGCCGCGCCACGTCCAGAAGGGCGCGCCGAAAATCTCGACGGTGCCAATGCAGACGCCCCGCTTGGTGCATTCGCGGCCGAACTTGGCCATCGTCGCAGGGCTCATCAGGAAGAAGGCAGGCTTCTTCCAGATCACGCCGATCAGGTCATCCATGGAATCGGGCGTGACGGCGGAAGCTTCCACGCGCATGTCTGCGGCGCAGTTGGACAGCAAGCCGAAGAGCGAGCTGTTGATGAAGCGGTATTCCTCTTCCTCGCGCATCGCTTCGATGGTCAGGCGGACCTGCTCGCCAAGCTGGTTGTGCGGGGTGTTGTAGACGTCCAGCACCTGCGTGTGCATACGCAAGTTGGACTGAAGTACGGACAGCGGATACTCTGGAGACTTATCGTTGTAATCAACGAAGCTCGAAGGCAGCTCCGTTCCCGTGCTGTGCTCGGCGGAGATATGCGACACCGTCGTCACGGTGTTCACGCGGTAGGTGCCGGCCTCCACATTCACCATCGGCAGAAAGTTCAAAAGCCAACGCGGAGTAATGTCTCCCCACTGCGCGCGAGTCTTCGTAGTAACAGCCAACTGACGTGCTGTTTCTCTAGTCAACGCCATCGTTTTGCCCCTCAGGTAAATTTCCAATCTATTTTCGGATACCGCAAAGGAAACAAAATTGCAATTATAATTTATTATATATTTTGGTAACTGCCCAGGTTCCTGGGCGATGTTAAGCGGGGCGCAGCCTTTTTGCGAGGTCCGGCGGGTCCCGGCTCAGGGCTTCGATGATGTTCCAGCCCTGCTTTTTTGCGGTTGAGAGGAATCCTCGGATGGTCGCGAAGTCGGCT
>CAMDKB010000037.1 GCA_945901195.1 Rhizobium sp. Q54 | reverse complement strand
TATTGACACTGATACGAGCCCGTCAAAAACAGCCGCGTCATTAAAGAACCGGCAACATAAAGAGGCAACCTTGCAGGATTCATTTGAAGGCATCGGCGCGCGTATCGAACGCGTTGAAGACCAGCGGTTGCTGACAGGCGGCGGACGATATGTTGATGACGTCAGTTTGCCGGACATGTGTCACGGTGTCGTCGTGACCTCGCCTCATGCACACGCGCGCATTCGCTCCATCGATACGAGTGCCGCGATGCAAGTGCCCGGCGTAGTCTGTGCACTGACAGGCGCCGATGCTGATGCTGACGGTTTGAAAGGCATGCCTGCCTTTGCCTATCCCAAAGACTGGGGCGGGCCGGATTCCTATCGCACACTTTGGCCTATACTTGTCAAGGATCGCGTGCGCTGTGTTGGGGATCGCGTGGTGTTTGTGGTTGCCGAAACGCTTCGCCAGGCACGCGACGCTTCGGAGCTTGTGAAAGTCGACTACGAACCCTTGCCGGCCAATGCCGACGCAACAATCGCCACCCAGGCAAATACGCCGCTTGTCTGGGACGATTGTGCTGGCAACGCCTGCTTCGTTTTAAATGAAGGCGACCGTTCAGCAACTGATAACGCCTTTGCCAATGCGGCTTTTTCGGTGAAGACGTACGTGAGGAGCCAGCGCATCTCCGCCAATGCCATGGAGCCGCGCAGCGCTGTTGGCATCTACGACAAATACGATGATCGCTACACGCTCTGGTGTTCATCACAAAATCCGCATGCCGTCAGGCGCATGATCGCCGTCTTTGTCATGGGCATTTCCGAAACGCGTATGCGTGTGATTTCCCCTGATGTAGGCGGCGGCTTTGGCATGAAGGCCAATGCCTATCCTGACGATGCACTGGTCGTGTGGGCGGCCAAACGCTGCGAACGTCCGGTCAAATGGACCGCCACACGCGGAGAATCGCTGGCCGGCGACAATCACGCGCGCGATCATCATGCAGAAGGTGAACTCGCGCTCGACAAGGATGGCAGGATTTTGGGTCTGCGCGTGCGCACGGTTCACGCCATCGGCGCCTATTTCATTTCTGCAGCGTCTTCGCCGCCACGCACCACGGGCCGCATGGCGACATCGGTCTATCATGTCCCCAACGCGGTTATCGAAAATGCCGCTGTCTTCACAAATACCTCTCCCATGGGCGTTTATCGCGGGGCAGGGCGGCCAGAAGCCAATCTGTTGATCGAGCGACTGCTCGAAAAAGCAGCAGGTGTAACCGGCATTGATCGCGTTGAAATCCGCCGGCGCAATCTTGTAACGCCTGAACAAATGCCCTATGCGCCGCTCAAGGGCGTACTGGGCAATGTCTATGATACCGGTGATTTTCCGGGTATTTTCGAAAGATGTTTGCAGCTTTCCGACTGGATGGGTTTTGAAACGCGCCGGAAAGACAGCGACCAAAAGGGCTTTCTGCGCGGCCGCGCAATCTCCAACTACATCGAATATTCAGGCGTCGGCAACGAACGCATGGAAGTGCGTATCGACGCCAACGGCGATGCAACCATATTGTCGGGCACCCATAGCCACGGGCAAGGACATGCGACGGCTTGGGCGCAGATTGTCAGTGATCGGCTGGGCATCCCATTAAGGCGCATACGCTTCATGCAGGGCGACACAGATGCGGTGAGTTTTGGCCGCGGCACTTATGCGGCCCGTTCTTCGCTAGTTGGCGGATGCGCGCTCGCACTCGCATCAGACTCGATTATCGATAAAGGCAAACGCATAGCCGCGCGGCTCTTGGACAAGTCGCCTGACGACATCGAACATGAACGCGGCCTGTTTCGCATCAAGGGCACAAACCGCTCGGTCAACCTTGATGAAGTCGCGCGTGCGGCCTTCAACATGTTTTTGCCAAAAGGCGAAACTCTGGGCCTTGAAGCCACGGGCACATGGGGCTCCAGTCCCCCCGCATTTCCCAATGGCGCCCATGCCTGCGAACTCGAAATCGATCCGGGCACCGGCGTCGTGCGAATTGATCGCTACACCAGCGTTGATGATATCGGCGAGATTATCAACCCGCTCATTTGCGAAGGCCAGATCATCGGCGGCCTTGCGCAAGGCATCGGTCAGGCGCTCATGGAACACATGGCTTATACCCCGGACGGCCAATTGCTCAGCGGCTCATTCATGGATTACGCGATGCCACGGGCTGGCGACATGCCGCCCCTGACGATCGACATGGCCTGCATCGCATCCACGACCAATCCTCTGGGTATCAAGGGCGTGGGTGAGACCAGTGTCATAGCCAGCCCCGCCGTGATCCTGCACGCAGTGATTGACGCATTGAGCGCCTATGGTGTGGAGGATATCGAACTCCCCGCGACGCCCGAGCGCATTTTGCGCGCTATGGGCAAGCTGTCCTGAAGAGGCCGAGACTTCCGCAGGCTGGTATCAGTTCGTAACGAACGTATAGCGGTTATAGACGCGTCCGCGATTGACCACCTTGATGGTGAAATCGCCGGTCCAGCGCGGTGTCCACCCGCAATAGGTGCGGTCGCTAAGATCGGTGTCAGAGCAGATCAGATTGTTGCTGGCGTCGTATACGTAGAGATCGAGGTCCGTATCGCCATCTCCCATAGCTGCGACTTCCGCATAACGCCCGCCCTGAAAGGTGACGCCGCGATACCAGTTGGTGGCTCCGGCTGGGACGTTGACGCGATGCGCAGCAGGTCCACCGACTCGGCCCTTGGACGCAGAGGCCTTCACATCATCAGCCATTTGACCGATGACCTTGTCGCCCGCTGACATTTTGCGCGCTTCATCCAAAATTGAATCCACTGTGATGTCTGTCTGGGTTGTCTTGGCGCCTTCATCGGCGGCGCCACCTTCAACCTGCGGCTTCCGGTCGACTTCAGTCAGCGTGACGCGCTGGCGCATCTGGGCTGCAAGTATCATCGCAATCGGCTCTTTATTCTTGCGCCCGTAGTCCAGCAGACGCGAAGATGTATCGAGCAAGCGAACCGTCTCGTTCGCCTCTTTTTTTCCACCATCAGCGAGATTGGGTCCCTGTGGTTGCTGCGCACCGGCGCTTCCAATTAAAAGTGCAGCGGCGCTTCCGGCCAAGAGGAGTGCAGCGCCTAGCATTGGAAAACCAAACTTCATGTTCAAACTCCTGAAATTGCGGGTAGCAAAAGCATCCGTCGACGAGCAGACCCGACTCTGAAGCTAGGTGGTTTCGAAATTGGAAGCAATAGTCTAAGATTGAATTGTTTTTGTGAACTTCCGCTGCAGCCTTAACGGCAGAATCGGTTTATCATTTTCAAGCCAGCGGTTGCAGCGAGAAGAAAGAGCATGATGAGAAAAGTCAGAGCCATCATCATGGCTTTCTTCATGAGTGCAGGGCCCGGCGCCGGCCATGCCCAACCCAATTCAGAACCTAATTCAGAAGCCAACTCCGGCATGGCTGCGATGATTGCGAAGGTCAGTGCTTCCATCGTGATGATCGACGCTGTTGACTCCGGCGGACGTGTTGTGCGCGGGGCCGGCTTCATCATCAACACAAGCGGTCAGATCGCGACTGCATATCATGTGGTGGAGGCGGCTGCTTCCATTCGTTTGATGTCAGCAGATGGCCGCAGCTCTGCAGCCCGTGTGGCGTCTTTCGATTCCCCATATGATCTCGCAGTGTTGACAGCCGACGTGCCACCCGCTGCGCCACCTCTTGTGCTTTCATCAATAGCCCTTACGCCAGGTGTGCCGGTGGTGGCCATCGGCTACCCCTTCGGGCATGCCTTTTCGGCCAGCGCAGGCATCATTTCAGGGCTCGACAGAACATACGATCCTCTGACCCCGCATGGATTTCTGCAACATGATGCGGCGCTCAATCCCGGCAGCTCCGGCGGGCCGTTGCTTGATACAAACGGGCAGGTTGTGGGCATCAATGCCGCCATCCCCAACGGGCGGCGCAGCGATGTGGGCGTGGGATTTGCCATCCCGGCGACGATCGCCCAACGCGTATTGAAAGCGCTGCTGGACAAGGGTGAATTGCAGCACGGTTATCTCGGTGCACGCTTGCGTATTATTGATCATGCGCTCGCCAGTGCGATGGGGCGTAATCCGGGCGGCGCGGCTATTGAGGAAGTCGAGAAGGACGGCCCGGCAGATAAAGCTGGCTTGCGGCCCGGCGACTTGATTGCCGCCATGAATGGCCGTCCGATTGGTGATCTGCGCCGGGTCGCAGAAGCTGTCACAGGCGGCGAGCCGGGCGATAGCCTGGTCCTCGAAGGCGTTCGCAGCCTGAGCCCGTTGAAGCTGACAATCTCCCTGGGCCGCACGCAAGCGCATGGCCCTTCCAGACTCACGATGTCCGCAGCATCAATGCGCACCAGCGGCATTGAGTTCGCCAATATCAACGCGCCGGTCATCAAGTCAGTTGTGCCGCAATCACCCGCCGGAATCGCCGGTTTGAAAAAAGGCGACGAAGTATTGGCGGTAGGTGCACGCAATGTCGCTTCCGCCAGTGACGCACGACAGGCAATGGACCAGACAAAGGGCCCCCTGGCATTATTGATCCGCCGCCCGCCCGGTGGCGCGCGCTACGTCGCCCTCGCTGGCCCGCGTGCAGGACCGTCAGGCTCCCCCTTCGCGGGCAATCGTGAGGCGGAAGGATCGCTTCCGTTCTGACAAGGACGGAAACAGTTTTCGCCGAAAAGACCGTCTGCAGGGTGCGGGCGGTATTGATACGATATACGGCGGCAATGGCGCCGATCCCTTCGTGTTGTCGAATGTCGTTGGCGCTCATGACTTCTTTGAAGATTTTGTCAGCGGAACCGACCAGCTTGAAATATCAGCAGCACAGTTCGGCGGCGGTCTTGGTGCAGGATTGCTCGGCGGGCTCAGTTCTCGACAAATGCGACGGGCAATTTTACGACAAGCAACGAACGCTTCGTCTATAATTCGAACAGTCGTCAGCTGTTCTACGACGCCGATGGCAACGCAGGGGCAAACAGCAGCGTACTCATTGCGTTTTTCGATGTAGGTGCGCCTGCCTTGGGGGATTTCCGGGTCGTATAGAGATATCACTGCGTATCCTGGCGTCTTGCTCCCGACAGATCTGAATCACGCTGCGGATAAAAGCCGTAGCTAGCGGGGTGGATGTTCCCGCAACCCGGGCAGGTTCGCTTTACCTCTGAAGCATTGAAATCTTCGACGATTTGTTGCGATGCCTCCAGACAGGACTCGAACCGCCCTTTGTCTGCCTGGAGTTTGGTCGTGTTGAACAACGAGCCGCAATTCGGGCAGACCCATCCAAAGGAAATCTGGCCTGGACGTGAGTCCGCGCCGCCAACGCAGAGTGTATAATAGTGAGCGTCGACTCCCGGAGCATCGAGCCAGACTGTATCGACGTCGCTCATCATCCAGAAGCCGAAGAGATGACGAACTTCGAACCAGGTCCCACCTTTGACCGGATGCAGGATCGCGCGTGCAGTTGCAATCGGCACCCGCAAAACCTTATCCCCGACAAGTTCATGCAGGAGATAGGGCGAATTCTCGTTGGCTCTGTTGCCCGACCAGATGGCATAATCGCCAACCATGCGCCAGCCGTCTGTCCCGTCAACCATCGAGCGCGTATAGGACAGCAACAATTCCCCAGATCTGTATTCAGTGTTCGTGCCTGCGCTTACCATAGCCGCCGCGCCTCGCGTTGTTCGGGCGTATCGAGATTATGGAAAGCCGTGTAGGCAAGCGGATTGACATGGCCGCAATTCCAGCAGGTCCGGTGTCCCATATCGCTGTTGTAATCCTTGACCGCAGCCTGTTCCCATCGCCAGAATGACTTGAAACCATCGCGGCCGGTCACATATTCGCTCATGTAAAGCAGGCTGGTGCATTCCTCGCAGTACCATGCGGCACGATCCGTTTCCTGCCCTGTGGGCCTGCCCATCACGATCACGATATGATCTGGATCGCCATTTACGCCGGGAACAGGAATGATGATTTCATCCTTGTCGTTGATATGCCAATATCCAAAAAGAAATTGCGTATGGTGAGGCGTGCCTGCACAGGTGATGTGCGCAACATAGGGTTTGCGGGGCACCACGATAACGCCCCCGGGGCCGATTTCGAGATTCTTGCGATCCTTGACGAGTTCCATGGCGCCCTTGGCTTCACCCGCCTTGTCATGGTTGGACTGCGAGATCTGCCTTATTCCATATATATTATCGCCAATGGGAGCGAAGCCCTGGAGCTTTTGAATGATCCGGTCATTCATGAAGTCCCAGTCTTCGTATATTTTCTCGATCGGTTCTTCGACATAAATACTTGTGTACATTGCGGCCTCCCCTCGAGCGGTCTCCGCAGCTAGCCAAGGCGGACACCGGAGGAAATTGTTGCGAAACGGGATTATTGTTCGGAGATGATCTTCCCATTGCGTCAGGATACTGTCAATACTGCCCCATTATCCGTGGCAGGAGATCCGGATGGGGTGGAGGAGTAGATGACGGTCGTCGCTGGACAATTGATAGCATTATCGGGCGTACCAGAAGCCAGCCTGGACAGCCGCTTTGGTCCTGTCGCGCAGGCTCCGGCGTTGTTCGCTCATCTTGCCGCTGAAGGATGTGACAAAAACCTGGCGTTCGTCATCGCCCATCCCGCCGCCAATTTTGCCAACCACTATCTCCTTCGCAATCTGCATAATCAAGGCGCTGCCTGTCTGGCGATGAACACCCGCTACACTGGCAACGACACGCATCTGCAAATGGAGTTTTCGATTCAGGATATCGGGGCCGGCGTGCGGTTTCTCCGCGAGCAGGGCTTCAGGCATGTCGTGCTGATTGGCAATTCCGGTGGTGGATCGCAGATGGCACTATATCAATCGCAAGCAGAACGCCTGACGATATCATCGTTGCCTGACGGAACGCCACTGAAAATAGACCCCGCTTCAATGCCCCGAGCTGACGGAATGGTGCTTTTGTGTGCCCATCCTGGCCGCGCGCAAGTATTGACAGAATGGATGGACCCTTCCGTTGTCGAGGAAGACGACATCTCATCGACTGATCCCTCTCTCGACATGTACAATCCTGCCAATGGGCCCGTATACGACAAGGAATGGCTTACGCGATATCGTGCCGCGCAAGTTGCCCGCAACCACGCGATATCTGACATGGCGATGGCGCGGCTTGCTGAATTTGCTATCGACGATCCAAAACGTCTGCCCATCTCCGACATGCCCCTGATCGTTCACCGCACGGGCGCAGATCCAAGATTTCTCGACATATCGCTGGATCCAAATGAGCGGCCCGCACAAAATGCGGCTGCGGCGCGTGCATCAAACTATGCCGCCAACAGCATGGGCCGCTCTTCCACATTGCGTTCATGGCTCAGCCAATGGAGCCTTAAATACAGCAGGGCTGACGGGCCCGAATGCCTCAAGTCAATCCAGGCGCCTGTGTTCATCGCCCGTTATGGCGCAGACAGCATCGTATTTCCCTCTCACACGCAGCAATGGATTGCTGCTGCGGGCGGAAGGGCGGTAGTGGAAGTGCTGCCCGGTGCGACGCATTTCATGCGAGGTCAGGACGAGCTGCAAAAGCGGATAACCAGGCGTGTGATAGAATGGGCGCGTGGGACATTTGTCTGAAACGCCCACCGCGGGCTTGCAATTCGACAAGATCATGTCACAATTCTGAATGATTTAATCCGGCGCACCGGAATATATGGGGGAGAGAAGATGGCCTGGGTAGTTGCCTGTCCATCGACGGACGTCAAACGGGGCGTGGTCAAGCGGCAGCGCCTCGAAAATGGCGAGCCGGTCGGCCTGACGCGTCTCAAGAACAATAGCGTTGTCGTCTTTCACAACAATTGTCCACACTTCAAGGGGCCGCTGGGGTTAGGAAAGCTCCATGAAGATTCCATAGTGTGCCCCTGGCATTTCTTTCGCTTCGATCTTGCCACCGGCAAAGCCGAAGGAACGGACGCCAGCATCATGCATCTGAAGCTTTATCAGGTTGAAGAAAAAAACGGCGAAATCTTCATCGAACTATGAATGCTGTAACAGCGGAAGCACAGCGGAGGGGAAAATACATGAGCGATAAACATAACCTGAAGTCCCTGGCTATTGCGATTGCCCTGGCGTGTACGACATCCCCTGCATTTGCCCAGGCTCCCATAAAGATTGGTATCGTTCATCCGTTCAGTGGGCCGCTGGCCTTGGTCGGCAACGACGCAACCGACGGCTTCACGCATTATTTTGACAGCATCGAAAACAAGATTTCGGGACGACCTGTCGTTCTCATCAAGGAGGACGATGCCGCCAATCCCTCACAAGGTCTTGAGCGCACACGACGCCTTGTCGAGCGCGAGCAGGTTCATGTCCTTTCGGGAATGACAAGCAGCGCCGTCGCTTATGCTATCCGTGGCTATGTAGATCAACGGCAGGTCCCGCTTGTCATCATGGGTTCAGCAGGCGCAAACGACCTTACGGATAAACAGGCCAGTCCCTATATATTTCGTACGAGTTTCAGCAATCGCCAGCTCGGCGGCCCCTTCGGCGGTTATGCTTGCACGAAGCTCGGTTACAAGAAGGTCGCAATCATGGCGAGCGACTTCGTCACCGGGCACGAACAATCAGCTGCATTCGAGGAGCATTTGAAGAAGGCAGGATGCGAAGTGGCGCGCAAGATCATGGTGCCGCTCGGCACGTCAGATTTCACGCCATTCCTCGGACAACTTGCTTCCTCGGACGCCAACGCGGTCTGGGCAATGTTCTTTGCGGCGGACGCCATAGCCTATGTGAAGCAATACGAATCTCTCGGGCTCAAGGGAAAGCTCCCGTTAATCGGGCCCTCCGGACTGATCGATCCTGCATTGCTCAAAGGGATGGGAACTGCAGGCGTCGGCGTGCAAGCGCCTCTTTATTATCTGCCGAGCTTTAGTTCGCCCGAAAACAAGGCGTTTGTTGAATCCTTCCGGGCGAAATTCAATCGGACGCCCGGCGCCACAGCGGTTTCTGGATATGTCGCCGCCCTCGCCATCGCCAAAGCCATAGAGGCGATCAACGGGAAGGTGGAGGACAAGCAGGCATTCCTCGCTGCGTTGAAAAACGTGAAAATTGCAACGCCTATCGGCGAGTTCCAGTTCGATGAGAAGCAGAACGTGGTGCTTGATTTTTACCTGAGCAAAGTTGTGCAAAGTGACGGCAATTTTGATCTGGAACTGGTCGAACCCATGGCAAAACGCGTCGATCAATTCGGACAGGCTCAATAAAACCTCGCAAGCTGGACCCTCGCGTTAGAATGCCCAGGGAAGGGACGGAACTGGCCAGATGATGACGCTCTATGTCGTAAATGGCCTGGCGTACGGGAACCTTCTCTTCTTGATGGCGGCCGGATTCACGCTGATCTTCGGCGTTCTGCGCGTCATCAACATGGCGCATGGTTCACTTTATCTCCTTGGGGCACACGTCGCCATATCCGTTGCACAATCAGGCGCGGGCATATGGGCTGGCATTCTGGCGGGCTCAATCGTCGCTGCGGCAATCGGATCGATTGCTGAACGCTTTCTCTTGTACAGACTTCAGGGCGACTATCTTGCCCAGGTATTGGTCACCATTGGTCTTTTCATGATCATCGGTGACCTTGCCCTGCTTTATTGGGGCGGTACACCGCGAGTATTCACTTTGCCGCCGGAACTCGTTTATAGCATTCCTGTCGGCGCATTGCGTTACCCTGCCGATCGTCTTGTATTGCTTCTCGTCGGCCCCCTGATTGCTGTCGCGTTATGGTATGCCATCGAGAGGACTCGGTTTGGGGCAACCGTCCGGGCTTCTGTCGATGACGAAGAGATTGCACAGGCCATTGGTGTCAGCGTTCCCAGGCTTCGGCTGCTGGTATTTGCAACAGGCAGCCTGCTTGCTGGGCTGAGTGGCGCACTGGGCGCGACCTTTGTTGGCGCAAAGCCCGGGCTAGATCTGGAAGTCATTCTTCTTGCCCTCGTCATCGTTATTATTGGCGGGCCAGGAAGCCTCGTAGGTTCATATATTGCAGCCCTTCTCATCGGTATTCTCGACAGCATTGGAAAAAGTCTCTTTCCAGAAGCCTCCCTGTTTCTCCTCTTTGCACCGATGCTACTTATATTGATGCTTCGTCCCAATGGTTTGTTCGGTCGCCCCGTCACCGAAAATGCGATAAAGCCAGACTTGAGGCCCATTATAATACCCATGCCGCAGGCGGCTATTGGCATTGCATCGGCAGCTGTTGATCAACTCAAGCGCTTGCCCGGGAGTGTCTGGCTCATACTGGCAGCGAGCCTCATGCTCGCTCTTCCGTTTTTAATGAGCGAATACACCCTTGGCATTGTCACCCTTGCGCTGATCTGGGCGGTCTTCGCAATCGGGCTTAATATTATGCTGGGGTATGGAGGCATGCCCTCCCTCGGGCATGCGCTGTTTTTTGGAGTTGGCGCATACGCCACCGCCTGGTCGGGGTTGGCGGGATTGAATGCTCACCTTGGGCTTTTACTTTCAATCGTGGGCGCAGCGATCACGGCCTGCATTCTGGCGGGGGTTTCCCTGCGAACCCGGCAAGCCCAGTTGCTGCTCGTCACACTGGCGCTGGCGCAGGTTGTCTGGGGTGTTGTTTTCAAATGGCGCTCCGTCACTGGCGGCGACGACGGCTTGATTCATCCGCAACAATTTGGTGTGTTCAAGTCATTCGGTCACGCAGCGGGAAGCTATGTCAACGTCACCGTGATTTTTGCCGCGTCTGCATTTGTTTACTGGCTCTTTGCGCGGTCACGCCTCCGGCTCAATATTACCGGCATAAGGAGCAACGAAAAGAGGATGATGACGCTCGGCTATAACACAGCACGAATAACGTTTGTGACATATGTTGTCTCGGGTATGTTCAGCGGACTGGCGGGTGGGCTTTATGCAATTTATTCCGGCTTTGTCGCCCCCGATCTCTTTAGTGTTTACACATCGGCCAAAGTTTTATTGATGGTTATTCTGGGGATGCCGGGCATGTTTGCAGGCCCCGTAATTGGCGCCTTTGCGCTCATCGGGCTGGAAGAAATATTATCCGGGCTGACCGCACGCTGGCACTCTTTGCTGGGCTGCATCTACATAATGGTTGCCATGCTTGCGTTTGGTGGTGTCCGCTTTGGTCGCCAGCAAACCGATGGTCAGCAGGGCGGAGCCAAGCCATGAGCGAAGATGCTCTGCTCAACGTCCGCGGCCTCACAAAAAGCTTTGGCTCTGTTGAAGTTATCCGCGGCATGGATATTTCGTTTTCACTTGGTAAAAGACATCTGATTATTGGACCCAATGGCGCCGGCAAGACTACGTTTTTCAATTTGTTGAACGGTCAGATACCCTCTTCATCAGGTACGATTGAATTCCTTGGGCATGACATCACCCGACTGTCGGTCCGGCAACGGGCACTTCTTGGCTTGGGACGAACGTTTCAGATAGCGAGTCTGTTTCAGGAATTGAGCGTCTGGGAGAACGTGATGATTGCAGCGGGTGCGCCTGCATCGCCGCTTCGCCATGAAAGCGCCCTCAAGAGCATTGCAGAGGAGGCCCTGGATACGTGCGGGCTTCGCGCGCGGCGCGATGAGAGAGTACGGACGCTTTCTTACGGGGAACAACGCCGGCTCGAAATAGCGCTTTCGCTGACGACCGAGCCGAAGCTTCTTTTACTCGATGAGCCGATGGCCGGCCTCACACGCAGTGAGCGCGAAATGCTGGCCGAGCGGATAGCCAAGCTGAGCCGAACAACCAGCGTCCTCATGATTGAACACGATCTGGAAATTGGGCTGCCGCTGGCAGAACATCTCACCGTACTTCATCTCGGTCAGGTCGTCGCCAGCGGTCATCGAGATGACGTCATGCGTGACCCGTTTGTGCGGAAAATCTATCTGGTGTGAGGCGGAATGGGTGAACTGAGCATCAACGGATTGCAAGTCAGGCTTCAGACGGCCCATATCATTCAGGGTGTGAGTCTGATTGTGCCGCAAGGGAAGACCCTCGCCCTGGTCGGACATAACGGCGCGGGCAAGACAACACTTGTGCGCGCAATCATGGGCCTGACAGGCGGTATATCCGGCGGGACCATTCTTTTTGGCGGCCATGATATGACCAAGTTGCCGGCATGGGAACGTGCATCTGCCGGGCTGTGCTATGTTCCACAATCCCGGCGGATATTCCCTTCGCTCACGGTTGAGGAACATCTCACCATCGCAGCGCGGCCGGGCAGGGCGCGGATGCGCGCGTGGACACAAAAGGACATGTTTGAACTCTTCCCCAATCTCGCCAGCCGTCGGAAAAGCCGGGGCGGCCTCTCGGGCGGAGAACAACAAATGCTGGCAATCGCCCGCGCCCTCATGGGCAATCCAGGGACCATCATTCTGGATGAACCAACTGAAGGGCTTTCTCCAGCCATGGTGGGCCGTGTGCAAGACACGCTCAAGCAGATCAAGGCTGAAGGAATCGGAATTTTGCTCGTGGAGCAAAATCTCGCGTTTGCTGCGGCGATTGCCGACAGCGTATGTGTTCAACATGCCGGCCGCATCGTTTTCCAGGGAACCGGCCTCAGGGAGCCCGAAATAGCGCGGGCATTGAATGCCAACACAGGATTTATGAATGGAACTTAGGGTCAAGAGCGACAAAGCAAAAAAAGCCGTCGACAAGGGCGCATCTGGCAGTGGTGCACGCACTCCCGCAGGCGCTCTCTTTACAGATCTCATATTCGAAACATTTCGCTTTTACAGCCGCATTAATGCCGCCGGGGACGTTCTCTCGGAAGACACCGGCTTGACCAGCGCTCGCTGGCGCGTGCTTGGCTCAGTACTGCCGCAGCCCAGATCGGTGGCACAAATCGCCCGTGAACGCGGTTTGACACGTCAATCGGTCCAGCAGATTGCAAATTCTCTTGTTCGCGATGGATTGGCCAAATTGCAACATAACGAACGCCACAAGAGCTCGAAGTTGCTCGCGCCAACCGAACGTGGCCGCGCAGCCGTACTGGCGCTGAATTCCCGCCAGATCGCCTGGGCCAATCAGGTTGGCGAGATTGTGAAAGCCTCAGACCTGAAGACAGCTCTGGAGATCATCACGAAGCTTCGCCGTTGTTTGGAAGGGAAGGAATTGAGTGAAAAGCAACCAAAAATGAAATTGACAGGCCCCGAAAAACTGACAGGTCCTTGACGTTTTACAGCTAATCGGTACGATTGGGGATCCTTATAAATAGAATACCTGGGAGAGAAAGTCATGGCGCTCGAATTCGGAGTCATTGATCATATTGATCGTCAAAAGGTTCCGGTGCACCAAACCTTTGACGAGCGGATCGCCCAGGTAGAGCGCTTCGACAAAGATGGCTTCTACGCCTATCACCTTACCGAGCATCATTTTACGCCACACGGACTTGCGCCGTCGCCAATTGCCTTTCTTTCCGCGGTGTCGCGGATTACCAAACGGATCAAGCTGATCCCCACCGTTTTTGTGTTACCAACTTATCATCCTCTTCGTCTGGCCGAAGAGATCTGCATGCTTGACCATCTCTCCCACGGCCGGTTCGAATTTGGTGTTGGGCGTGGCATTGTCCCACATGAATTGTCCCTGTTTGGCATAAATCCCCATGAGGCGGCGGACATCACCAAGGACGCCTATGCTGTGCTCATGAAGGCGTTGACACAAGAGAAAGTCAGCCATCGCGGTGACTACTATAAATTCTTCAATGTCCCGATGGAATTGCGTCCCTATCAAAAAGGCGCACCAGCTTTTTGGGTGACGTCCAGCAGTGTCGAATCAATGCGCGCGGCAGGCCGTGACGGCAGCAACATCATGCTGATCAAGAATCCGGCAGACTGTAACGCGATGATTGACATGTATATGGAAAGCTTTCGCGAAACCCATCCGGCAACAGCCATTGTTCCCAAAATCGGACTGACCCGGCATATCTATATTTCGCGGTCACAAAGTGAAGCGGAGGAGCGCGGCTGGTTCGGTTTCAAAGGCTGGTATGGCAGTCATAGCGCGATGTGGAAGCGGTTTGATTCTTCGCGCGGCGAAGGCGACATCAGCCATTATATCCGCGCACAGGCCATGTCTTTCGGCACGCCTGAGTTCGTCCGCGACGAACTTCTGGCGCAAATTCGCACCGCGCCACGGGTCAACTATCTCGTGCCCAGATTTTCCTTCGGCGATCTTACGCATGACGAATGCATGAAGTCCTATGACATGTTCAGAACGGAAGTCATGCCGGCGCTTCAGGAGATGCAGGCCGCCGCATGAACCAGCTCATAAATTGCTGATTAAGCGCCAGAGTGCATTGCATAGTGCAAATGAGGTGACGGTTGCCTCTTCGCATTTGTCAGCGTGAGGCGCACTTGGTGTAAGTGCCTCCGCCTGCCGGTTAGTGGCTCACAGCAGTGTTAACCTCGCACGGGAGAAGCAAATGAGCAGGTGGAGAAGTCTTACGATGACGCAAATACGCGCCTGGCGACAAACACTTGTGGTGTTGTTCGGCCTGCTTGGTGGCCCGCTGCTGAATTTGCCGGCCCATGCACAGAATTATCCGGATCGTCCGATAAAGGTGATCACCAGCATCGCATCAGGGGGGACCTGGGATCTCTTCGTCCGCCTGATCGGCAATGAACTCATAAAGACATTAGGCAAGGCGTTGGTGATTGAACCGCGTCCCGGTGGGGCTTGGTTGATATCCGGCAGAGCTTGCGCTGGAGCGCCTGCGGACGGTTATACACTATGCGCACTCTCCGGTGAGACCCTGGTTTACCCAGAATTCCTGAACAAAAATCCGCAATATGATCCGCAAAAGGATTTTGCGCCGATTATCAATTTCTTCTTCACGACCCAGGTTCTTGCGGTTCATTCATCGCTCAAGGTGAATTCGATCAACGATCTGGTGAAGGCTGCCAAGGTCAGACCCAATTCGCTTGCATATGTTGCACCCGGTTTATCGCACAAGATGTATCTCGAACAAATCAACAAACAGCAAGCACTGGATTTGATCTTTGTACCGTTTCGGGGAGGCGCTGACGCATTGAACAACATGATGCAAGGTTCAATTCATATGTCGTTTTTTGGCGTGACAAATTTTATACCTTATCTCCAGGAGGGTAGTATAAAGGGATTGCTGGTCGACGGAGAAATTCGTTCAGCTCTTTTCCCCGACATACCGACTATTCGCGAGCTGGGATACAAAGGTCCGGTCTTGCGCAATTATCTCGGGCTGGTGGCGCCTGCTGGAACACCCAAACCCATCATCGACTTCCTGAACGCGGAGGTTGGAAAAGTTTTATCCAATGCTGAATTCAAGCAGAAGCACATGGTTGCGATGGGGCTTGAACCGATAATCGATACACCCGAGGCATTTTCGAGCTTCCTGAAAAAAGATCGTTTGGAGTTTCAGAAGCTTGTTCAGGAGTTAAATGTCGAGCCTCAATAAATAGTCATGCCAGGTCACATGAACATCCGCAGCGTCTTAGAATAAAGTTCGGCGAGTAATGTCTGGCATCAGGCATATGAATAGCAACCTGGTCAGGCTCGACAGGTAATCGGTGACGAGGGAGAAATACTTATGCGCCGGAAAAACAGATCAGATGTCTTTGCGGAAGCGGGTTTGCGGGGCGATTATGATGAGTTTCCCATCCTGCAGAGCGGGATTGATCCACAACTTCACCTCAGCGTCAACAGCAAACCACAACCTTTCTTTTTGATTTGCGAGCAGGATAGTGCAATTGCGCAAATGTCCGGAAGCGCGCGGATTGAGTTCCGAAATTCCTCGGTCAATTATTTCGATACGGAGCCGGGCGATTTTATTTATGTTCCAGGTGGAACCGCGCACCGCATTGTCCCGAAAGAAACATCTATCCATGTGCGCTACAAAGCCGACGAACCCGGTCTGGAGGCTGTGGCCTGGTATTCCAAGGAGGGCCGGGAAGTTTCCCGTGTAGTTTGGGATTGCGCGGAAGAATTGCCACAGCTGGCATATTGGCGCGCGTGTTCCCAGTTCAATGCTGACATCAGCATGCGCACATGTCCGGGCACCGGGGCTGTCCTGCCTCCGGTTGATCTTGATGCGTTTGGCTGGCGCGCCTGTGCACAGGAAATTCTTGATGCACTTGCAGAAGAAGGCGCTGCGGCGCCGGGCCACTCAGCCCCGTCGCGGCGTGACGACAGGCAGTTCAGACATCCGCCAACACGCACAGAGCCGTTGCGAGTCAACGTCTATGAATTCTCCCGTGCGGCTCCCGCAGCTCTTACGCCAATTTTCCCTTATCTTGGTCCTGGATGCATTGTGCCCTGCACAACACTTCACGATACGTTGCATGCTGGTCCCATGGGGTATTTTCTGCACGAAAATACGGTGCACGAAGTGAATGTCTGCTTTGGTGCAAGAAGCAATTTCCGCAAGGCTGGCGCTGTATTTGTGGGGCCGCACCATCATGGTGTCGGACAGAAACCACAATCGCCAAAGGCGCTAGCGGAGGCGCAAAAGCTTGCGCAACCAGATCTGCCTGACATGATCTCGATTTCTGTCATTACTCAGCGTCAATCAATTGCCAAGCCGCAACGCGAGGCCATGTCGCTTGTGTGCGAGAATTGTGATTATGTTTTGGTGCGTCACCCTTACGACGCTTACGCGATGCCTGAGCCTGTTGTGGGGGCCTGGAACGAGGGCATACTCGGCTTGCCTACACTCTCTCAAGATGCCTGGCTGACGGAGCGTTTCAACTCCGACATCAATTTACGGACCTGCCAGAAATGTGATCACGTC
>CAMDKB010000036.1 GCA_945901195.1 Rhizobium sp. Q54 | reverse complement strand
ATCATCAGCGCCATCACGGAATTGGAGGGAATTCCGAGGGTCAGCATCGGGATGAAGGAAACCTGCGCACCCGCATTGTTGGCCGATTCCGGTCCCGCAACGCCTTCAATCGCACCCTTGCCGAAGCGCGAGGGGTCTGCAGCGATTTTCTTTTCCAAAGTATAAGAGGCGAATGACGCAATCATGGAACTTGCGCCCGGCAATACGCCCAGGATTGAACCCAGCGCTGTCCCGCGCAGGATCGCGGGCGCGGACGCCTTGAGATCCGCCCATGTCGGCATAAGCCCCGTGATCTCAGAGGCAATCATTTCGCCTTTTGCGCCTTCACCCTTTTCCAGATTGGAAACGATTTCAGACAAACCGAAAACGCCCATCGCCAGCGGCACAAAATCAAGTCCGCCCTGCAGGAGCGGCAAGCCGAATGTCAGCCGCTCCGCGCCGGTGTGCACGTCCGTGCCCACCAGACTCAGCAACAGGCCCGTAAGAATCATCGCAACCGCTTTCAGTGGCGAGCCTCGGGCCAACACGATGGTGAGCACGAGGCCGAGCACCATCAGCGCGAAATATTCCGCCGGTCCAAATGCCTGCGCCAGCGCAACCAGTGGTCCTGAGACAAGCACGATCACCAGAGTCGCAACGCTACCGGCAAAAAAGGAGCCAATGGCCGCGATCGCCAATGCAGGCCCCGCCCGGCCCTGCCGCGCCATCGGATGGCCATCGAGGCAGGTGACAACAGAGGATGTTTCGCCGGGAATGTTGACCAGTATGGCCGTCGTCGAGCCGCCGTATTGCGCGCCGTAATAGATGCCAGAGAGCATGATGAGCGCACCGGTGGGCGAGAGCGTATATGTGATCGGCAACAGCATGGCGATCGTGGCGACCGGGCCGACACCGGGGAGCACGCCGATCAATGTGCCGAGCAATGCGCCAATCAGGCAGAACAACAAATTTTCCTGCGTGAGCGCGACGGACAGGCCCAGCGCGAGATCGCTCAACATGGTCATGAGCCGGTCACCACGGCCAGAGCTTCATGGGCAGGCCCAGCAAGCCATGAAACAAAAGGGCAGCGCCTGCGGCCAGCACAATGGCGATCACCGGTACGTGCAGCCAGTTCCGTCCCGGCGCAGCAGCGCAGGCAATGATCACAACGCCCATGCTCGCCAGCACCAGACCGGCCTGCGCAATCACCAGCCCGAAAAAAGCCATCGCGCCACAGATCAACGCGAGAGGAATCCACGCCCAACGTTCAAGTGAGGGCCCAGCTATGATCAGGCCCTTGAGTCCAATTGATACACCCACGACAATGAGCGCCCAGGCGACCAGAGACGGGATATAGGCAGGCCCCATGCGCACCGCAGTGCCCATGCGCAGATCCGACATGCCCCAGAGAGCCCCTGCGCCCAGCAGCACGAAGAACAGTCCGGCCATGAAGTCCTGGGGATTGCGGATGCGAAGCACTTACATGTCCTGGTTCGGCGCCGGACTGCGCCCTGATCGTCCCGGTGCTATTCGGCCTTGATGCCCTTGGCGTCAATGATCTTCTTCCACTGCGCCAGCTCGTTCTTGATGCGGGCCTGCATCTCATCAGGCGAAGATGGCATCGGCACATTCCCCATATCCGCCAGCTTATTCTTGATGTCTTCCATCTCCAGGATCGCCCGCACTTCCGTATTCAACCTGTCGATGACCGGGCGAGGCGTGTTTTTCGCCATGGCGAAACCGAGCCACGACATGATGTTGACGCCTGGAAGTGTCTCGCTGACAGCGGGCACGTCAGGCGCCAGCGCATATTTGCCTGGCGCCGATTGCGCCAGCGCGCGCAACTGTCCTTGCGCAATCTGCCCAAAGGAAAATGTGCCCGTGTCGATCATCAGATCGACGCGACCGCTCGCCACATCCATGAAAGCCGGTGGCGAACCGCGATAGGGAATGCCCTGCATGTCAATGCCCGCTTCAATATTGATCCATTCTCCCAGCAGGTGATGCAAGCTGCCGATTGCATTCATGGAATAGGTCATTTTGCCAGGGTTGGCTTTGGCGCGCGCGATGAGGTCCTTGAAATCCTTGATCGGGGATTTGGGTGTAACAGACACCACCATGGGATAGGCGCAAAGTGTGGTGACCATGGCGAGGTCGGTGGTGAGATCATAGGGCTGTTTGGGCCGGAGGGCCTGCTGGCTCGGCGTGCCTCCGGTGAGGATCACCATGTTGTGACCATCCGGTTGCGAACGCACAACGCCGAGTGTGCCAGCAATACCCGCGCCTGCAGCGTTGATTTCCACGACAACAGGTTTGCCCAGACGCTCCGTAAGTTTGGCTGCAACCATTCGACCCACAGTATCCGGGCTGCCGCCTGCCGCTGTCACGACGGTGATGGTGATCTGACGTTCCGGCCAGCTCTGCGCGCTTGCCGTACCCGCGCAGATCAGCGCGGCGGCGATAATTGGCAGACGAATTTGCGTCGTAGTCATGTTTCCCCTCGCTAAAGTCGCTGTCATCCCGCCTTTATGCGTCGCTCGGCTGGAATAACCATCGATGACTTGATGACGTTCCCTGAGCCCAGCCCTATAGCGCCGGATCTGCCTTGGCGATCCTGGCCTCCAATTGGGCCGACCAGTCCTGCATTGCGACCATGGTTGGATATTGCTTCACCATCGCTTCCGTCTCTGCGGTGATCGTTTCGACTGTTTGGGTCAGATCGAGTGGATGGCCAAAGGGTTGCGAGACATACCACGGCGTTGGCGTATAGATTTCCACGCGATTGCCTTCGGGGTCATGGAAATAGACGCTCCATGCGTTGCCGTGATTACGCGGGTTCATGTTGTCGACGGGAATTTTTACCAGCCACGCGAAATAGATGCGAAGATCTTCGAGATTATCGACCTTGAACGAAATCTGGTTGATGACCTTGAATTCGCCCACATCGGTGCGACCGGAGGCGATCACGAGTTGATGATGCTCTGCGGGATCGCGCGTCATGAAGGCGATTTTGCCCCCCATGTAATAATCGCCCGTGTCGGTCATCACCATGCCAAGCGCCTTGCTGTAAAACTCCACCATCCGCTCGAAATCGCGGACATGAAAACCGAAATGCGCAAGCTTGGCGGCGGGAAGCCCTGCCATAATGTCCTCCAGGGGATGTTTGTTCGTTGTGCGTATGATGCTTAGAGATTTCGGGGAGTGTCAAATAGGTTACTTGGTCAAATAGACCAATTGGTCAAATCGGCTAATTGGTCAAATCGGCTAATTGGTCACGGGAAAAATCTTTTCGGCACGTTCCAGCACAGCTTTGGGAACACGCGCCAGGGCTGCGACACTTTTTTCCAGTTCTTCGGGCGGCACGAACGTCATATCCAGCTTGGCGCGATTTGCCTCTTCGACCAATGCGGGGTCCGCAGCGGCCGCAGCGAAGGCCTTGCGCATGGTGGCGACCAGGGGTGCGGGTACGCCAGGCGGATAGACATAGGGACGGCCGAATTCCGCGCCAGACAAGAGAAGGCGCAGCATAGCCTTTTGTTCGTCCGTGCTGGCGAATGAATACACGGTCGGCGCATCAGGAAAATCCTTCGACGGCGTTTCCTCTCCTGTCAGCAAGACACGGATCTTGCCTTCACGCAGCAGGTCAGGTTGCGAAGTGGTCACATAGTCAGCAGGCAGGCAGACGCCTTCGATCTCGCCACGTTGCAACGCCAGAAACATGTCGGACAGACCACGGTAGCCCTCGATAATCCGGAATTTTGTTCCCAGCAAAGAATTCAGGACGGCGGGAACAATCGAAACGGCGCTGCCAGCGCCTGACCCGGCGACAACCAGCTCGCGTTGGAACAGGTCCTGCGCAGTCTTGATCGGGCTGCGAATGTCGGCAAGGCACATGCGGCCGGGAATGGATGTCGCGCCGAGCCATTGAAAGGCAGTCATATCGGCCTTCAGATTCCGCAGACCGCGCGCTCGCATGACCGGTAAATTGCGGGAAAACGAGCCGATCACACTGCCGTCGCGCGGCGCGGCCTCGTAGAGGAAATTTGCCGCCGTGACACTGGCTGCGCCCAACATGCTCTGCACGGAAATCACGGGCTCGCCGGGGAGATAACGCGGCAAATATCGGGCGATGAGTCTTGCGCCCATATCGTAATCACCACCCACCGAATGGCCGATGATGAGCTTGAGTTGACGACCTTTGAAAAAGGTTTCAGGGGATTGAGCGTGTGCCTGCCCTGCAACCGCGAGCAACACGGCGATGATCAGGGATGCCCGCGTCCTGCTTTTTAGCATTGCATTTCTCCCGGCGGCGCTATGTTGCGGTGGCGTTTCTTTTTGAGGTGCAATGTTGCGCAAACACGAGGCGCGGTAAAGCCGGTTTGTTTCCGCTGCCCGACGCTTGCCAGCTATGCAAAAATGCATTGGCATACTGCCGGTATGCACTTTAAGGTGAGCTTCATAACCTGATTTGTCCCTGCGTCTTGACCGCAGAGTCAAGGAGATTTCATGACCGTTCAAACTGGCGAGCCGGCCAAGCCCTTGGCAAAAGTGCGGATGACGCCGGAGCTTATCATCGCAGTCGGATGCCTTGTGGCGATCATAACTTTTGGTCCACGCGCATCCCTGGGCCAGTTCCAGCTTCCCATTCTGGGCGATTTTCCGATCACGAGCGCCAGCTTTTCTACGGCCATGGCGCTGCAATACCTGTTCTGGGGCCTGGGTCAGCCCTTTTCGGGCGCAATGGCGGATAAATACGGCACAGGCAAAGTAATCGCATTCGGCGCAGTCTTTTATGCCCTTGCCCTCTGGCTGATGGTTTACTCGCGCTCCAATACAACCTTTATCCTTACACAGGGCGTGTTGTTTGGATTGGCGCTTTCGGCCTGTTCGTTCAATCTGATCATTGGCGCTTTCCAGAAGATGTTGCCGCCTTCAAAGCGCTCGTTTGGTTTTGGCGTGGGAACTGCAGCCGGCTCGTTTGGTCAGTTTCTGTTCACGCCATTGGCCGGTGGCATGATCCAGGAAATCGGCTGGCAGAATACAGCTTTCATTTTTGTTGGAATCATCCTGACCGCCATACCGCTGGCGCTGTGCCTTTCGGGCGATCCCGTAAAGGAAAAGAATGATTTTGCGGCCGATCTGCCGGGGCAGACGATGCGCGAAGCATTGACGGAAGCCTTCAAGCACAAATCCTATATATTGCTGGTGCTGGGCTTCTTCACTTGCGGCTTTCAGCTCGCGTTCGTGACGATCCATTTCCAACGCTATGTGGTGGAATCCGGCTTGCCGGCCAATGTCGGCTACTGGGCCTTTGCGCTGGTGGGTATATTCAACATTGTCGGCTCCATCGGTTCAGGCTGGGCCGCAGCGCGCTTTCCCAAGCGCTGGATTCTGTCTTTCATTTACGGGTCGCGTGCGGCTGTGACGTTGCTGTTTATCTCAATGCCACCCACCGCGTTCTCCACCTATCTGTTCGGCATCCTGTCCGGCCTGCTATGGCTTTCCACCGTACCGCCGACATCAGGCCTTATCGGCGTAATGTTTGGGTCCCGATATTTCTCCACTCTTTATGGCCTCGCATTCCTGAGTCATCAGATCGGCGGTTTTTCCGGCCTGATGCTCTCGGGCTATTTGCGGGACGCCACGGGATCATTCCTGATCCTCTGGTGGCTTTCCATCGGCTTTGGTATTTTCTCGGCACTGGTGAATCTGCCGATTATCGAAAAGCCTGTGCGCGATGCGCCTGTGCCGCAGCCGGCGTGAAGCACCAGATCAGCGTGCTGTAAACCGGAACCGGTTTACAGCACAAAAGCTGATTGATTTTTTTATGTAGAGCATCGTTTTTGGAAAAACCGGGACCACTTTTTCGCGCGATGCTCTAGACCGCAATTTTTCGGGGGGATCCATGAACAGCATCGTAGCGGCTACGCGGAAGCTTCCGCCGGAATTGATGATTGCCGCAGGCTGTCTCATCGCCATGCTCACCTGGGGGCCGCGCTCGGCCATGGGCGCGATGCAATTGCCCATTCTCGACACGACAGGCATGAGCACAGAAGCGTTTTCGCTGGCGCTGGCGTTGCAGAACCTGCTGTGGGGCTTTGGCCAGCCGTTTGCCGGCGCTGCTGCGGACAGATTCGGAACCATGCGCGTGCTCGCCACCGGCGGAGTGCTCTATGCGACAGGCATCGCGCTTATGCCACTTTCGGCAAGCCCTGCTGCCTTTACTCTGACAGCAGGCGTACTCACCGGTATCGGCCTTTCCGGCTGTTCACTGACCCTGATCATCGCGGCCATGGGCAAGCTCGTGCCGCCACATATGCGGCCGCTCGCCTTCGGACTTGCCAGTGCATCCGGCTCGTTTGGGCAGTTTGTGTTTTCACCTGTCGCTGGCGCACTGATCGAGGCGACAGGCTGGCAGTGGACTGCAGTCATCTTCGCATTCACGCTGCTATCGATTGTGCCGCTGTCCTGGTGCGTGGCCTCACAGAGCATGGCCGATCAGGCAAAGACGTCCGGCAAGCAGGTCGTATCGTTCCGCGACGCCCTGTGGGAAGCGGTGAATACGCGCTCGTACATGCTGATCGTGATCGGTTTTTTTACGTGTGGCTTCCAGCTTCAATTCATCACCGTGCATTTCCAGCGTTATATCGTTGAGAGCGGCCTGCCCGCCAATATCGGTTACTGGGCTTTTGCGCTTGTCGGACTGTTCAACGTATTTGGCTCGATTGCGTCTGGCTGGCTCTGCCAGCGCTTTCCATCGCGTTATGTGCTGGCCTCGATCTATTTCTCGCGCTCGGTCATCACGCTGATATTTGTCATGCTGCCGCCATCGCCCTATACGGCGCTCGCCTTTGGCGCGCTGTCTGGCATTCTATGGCTTTCGACACTCGCGCCGACATCTACCATGGTCAACCTGATGTTCGGCACAAGTTATTTTGGCATGTTGTACGGGCTCGCATTCTGCATGCATCAGGTCGGCGGATTTTGTGGCGTGCTGATGGGCGGCTTGATGCGCGCATGGACAGGCAGCTATGACGCCACCTGGTATTTCTCGATTGCACTGGGTGTTGCATCGGCGCTCATCTCGCTGCCCATTGTAGAAAAGCCCGTGGGGCGGCAAGCACTGGCAGCCGCAGAGTAATCAACGTTGCCAGTGGATGGGCATAGCCGTCCGACTTCTGCTAAAACGCAAGGCATAACAATCCCCGCGAGGCCCCGCCATGTCCACATTCTCCGCCATACGCATCGACAAAGCCGAGAAGGGCACACAGGCCGCCTTTGCCGATTTTGACGAAGCAGACCTGATGGATGGCGATGTCACGGTTCGCGTCGTGCATTCCACGGTCAATTATAAAGATGGTCTTGCCATCACGGGAAAGTCGCCGGTTGTGCGGCGCTTTCCCATGATACCCGGCATCGACTTTTCGGGCGTGGTGGAAAGTTCTGGCAATCCGGCTTTCAAGCCCGGTGATTTCGTTGTGATGACGGGATGGGGCATGGGCGAAACGCATCTGGGAGCTTACGCGCAGAAGGCGCGCGTCAGGGGTGACTGGCTTGTGCCACTGCCGCCCGGACTTTCGCTGAGCGACGCCATGTCGGTGGGTACGGCGGGCCTTACCGCAATGCTCTGCGTGCAGGCGCTGGACGCGCATGGCTGCAAGCCAGCCGATGGGCCAGCTATCGTCACGGGTGCAGCTGGCGGCGTTGGTTCTGTCGCCGTGGCGCTGCTCAAGAAAGCTGGCTGGCATGTCATCGCTTCGACCGGACGGGCATCGGAAGCTGATTATCTCAAAGGCCTTGGCGCAGACGAAATCATCGACCGCAAAGAATTATCCGAGCCAGGCCGCCCTCTGGGCAAGGAGCGCTGGGCCGCCGGCATTGACACCGTCGGATCAAATACGCTCGCCAATCTTCTGGCTCAAACAAGGTACGGCGGGGCCATTGCAGCCTGCGGGTTGGCGCAGGGCATGGATCTGCCCGGCAGCGTTGCGCCATTCATTCTGCGCGGGATCTCGCTGCTGGGCATCGACAGCGTCATGTGTCCGAAGGACAAACGCATTGCCGCATGGGCGCGCCTCGCAAAAGATCTGGACAAATCCGCGCTGGCGGCCATGACGACGCATATACCGTTTGAAAAGGTCATGGATGTCGCGCGCGACATCATCGAAGGTAAAGTGCGCGGGCGCGTGGTGGTCGATATTACGTGATCAAACCAAAAGCCAGATGCTCCTCCCGCAAGCGGGACGGAGCAGGCGCCGTCGCTGATCAAGTCAGTTCAAAACAGTTTCGGGCTGTCACGGCTGCGCCGCTTGTTCCTGTTGTGGCATGAAGAAGACCAGCATGTTGGCGATGATGATGGTGACCGCCAGAAACCAGAACGCTGCCAGCCATCCATAACGATCCGCGATGACTCCGCAGACGAGCGGACCAATCAGCGAGCCAATGGCCTGGATGGCGAACATCGTGCCGATGGCAGAGCCGCCGAGGTTTTTCGGCGTTGCATCCAGCAGCCAGGCTTGCAGCACAGGCCTAATCGCGAACAGGAAGAAGCCGAGCGCTGCGACAAACGCCACGAAGATTGGCGACCCGCCTGCAAAAGCCATCATCACGAGAACAATTCCGGTCATGATCATCGACGACATCATGACCGTGCGCCTGCCCATTTTATCGGACATGTGGCCAGCCACCGGCGCGGCACAGAAACCTGCAGCCTGCAGGATAAACATGGAAACGCCCACCCACGCGGTGTTGTAGCCGAGATCCTTGCCCAGATAGAGCGGCAGCGCGACCATGAGGCCGCTTTGCGTCATCGAGCGGAATACGGAGCTCATGCACAGGAAGATGAGCACCTTGTTGCGAAACAATTGCCCGAGTCCGCGCATCACTTCGCCACTGGTAAGTTGCTTGGTGTCAGCTGACGCTGCGATGTTCTTCTTCGGCTCCGCCGTCAACTTGCCGAGATACCAGAGAATGGCCACTGCCATCACCACGCCGGGAACGATGTTGATGAGCATCACCTCGCGCCAACTGATAGCGAACCATGTGATGAGACCGCCTGCAACCAGCGGCGCCAAGGCATCGCCGACATTGCCGCCCATGCCGTGCCAAGCCATCACAAGGCCCTTGCGCTCGGGAAAGCGGCGACCGAGCCACGGGATGGCGGTCGGGTGCCAGAGATTATTTCCAATGCCGATCAACATCGCGCAGACCAGCAACACCCAATAGGAATGTGAAAGCCCCATCAGGAAATAGGGCACGCCGATCCAGAACAGCGACGTCGCCATCAGCAAGCCCTTGCGGCCGATCGAATCAACCAGAATGCCGCCGGGAAGATTTGAAATGGCCCCTGCCGCCGCCTGCGCCGAAACAATCAGCCCTATCTCGGTGTTGGAAAGCCCCAACTCAAGGCCAATCAATGGCAGCAACACATAGAAAGTCGCCGGATACCAATGCGTCAGCGCATGGCCGATTGTGATGATCCAGACTTCAAAAAAAGATTTTTCCGCGCGGGATTCCGTGGGGCTGGCGATGGCGGACATGGGGGCTCCCGGTTGTTGTTCTTGGGGCGAGGCTGGTCCAGCATTTTTGCGCTCTTGAGCGGCAGGGGTCAAGACGAAGTATGAGCTGACAGCGTGCGAAATGCGATGTCACTCGCCTACCACCGCAATCCCATCTGCGGCCTTCACGCCCTCTCCTGCTTTCAGGACGAAAAGCGGATTGATCTCGGCGTCCTGCAGGCGCGGGCCCATTTGCACGGCCATGTTCGAGAAGGCGCTGATGGCGGCCGTGAGGGCTTCGACATCGGCTTTAGGCTTGCCGCGCCAGCCATCCAGCAGCGGCCAACCCTTCAACTCTTGCGCCATGTCCAGCGCCTCGGCGCAGGACAGGCCGCCCTGCGCCGGCAAAAGGCGAAGCACCGTATCTTTCATGAGTTCAGCAGCAACGCCCCCCATGTCCAGAAGGATGGCCGTTCCCAAGGGATCGCGCTTGAGCCCCAGAATGAGCTCGATTCCACCCGCAATCATTTCCTGCACAAGAAAATGTTGTTGCACCGTATGAGTGTTTTTTTCGACGACGCTGCGCATTTCATTGAGCCGCGCGCCGATTGTCTCTGCAGTCAGGCCGACAGCCACGCCGCCGATGTCGCTCTTGTGGGTGATTACAGAGGACAGGATTTTCAGCACGACGCGTCCGCCAAGATCACGCGCAGCCAGTTCGGCTTCCGCCGCACCCGCGACGATACGTTCGCGAACACCCGAAATTCCAAACCGCGCGAACAGCGTCTTCGCCTGTGCTTCATCCAGCGAGCCCGTGGGGATGTCACTGGTGTCAATAACATCGCTGACTTCTGGCGAACGCACTGGCGCAAGCGCCTGCGCAGCACGGTGCATGCCTTCGAGCGCAGCCGCGCAGCTTTCGGGCGCGGCAAAGGCTGGCACTCCATTTTGCGTGAGAATCGCTGCGGCTTCCGGCGCATGTGGGCTGATGTAGGCGATGACAGGTTTGTGGCTCGACTGCAGGCAACCGGACATCGCGTCCGCCATCAGTTTGGGCTGCGCAATGCCGGATGATCCCACGATCACCACCAGAGCATCATAGGTGGGGCTATCGAGCAGAGCTGAAATCGCACCGGAAAGAAGCTCTGGCTGCAGGCCTGCAAGCGTGACGTCAATGGGGTTGCGATCAAGCGTGGCTTCCTCGCCCTTCTGCAAGGCGCGCAATCGCGCGGCGGTCGGCTCGTCAGGCGGCGGCGTCTGGAAACCCGCCATTCCCAGGCTATCGGAGACGAGCGTGCCCGCCCCGCCTGTCGACGTGATGACGGCGACACGCTGACCTTGCAGCTTGCGCCCCGTGGATAACGCCAGCGGAATATCGAGAAGATCGCCGAAGGTTTGTGCACGGATCACGCCGGTCTGGCGAAACAGCGCATCATACATGCTGTCTGCGCCCGCCAGCGCGCCTGTGTGCGAGACAGCGGCCAGCGCGCCGGCTTCCGATTTTCCTATCTTGTAGGCGACAACTGGCTTTCCTGCGCGCGAAGCCTTTGCGACTGCAGCACGAAACGTCTGCGCGTTACGGATGCTTTCCACATAAAGTGCGATCACGCGCGTTGCTTCATCGTCCGCGAGATAATCGATGAAGTCACACAGATCCAGATCGACTTCGTTGCTGGTCGACACAAGGCTCGACATGCCGATGCCACGCGCAGCTGCGCGCGACAGCAATGCGCCGAGTATGCCGCCGCTCTGCGAAACAAACCCAATGTTACCAACGGGAAAATGATCCATCTCCAGTGCGCCGCTGGCAGAGAAAATTATCCGGTCCGGCAGGTTGACGAGGCCGATGGTGTTGGGGCCCAACAGGCGCATGGAACCGGCAGCCTCTTTCAATTCCTGTTGGCGGCGCGCACCCTCTTCGCCCGTTTCGGCGTAACCGCTGGCAATGATGATGGCCGCTGGCGTGCCACGCGCGCTGAGCTCTCGCACGGCCAGATGCGCCCTTGCAGCGCCCAGGAGGACAATCGCAACATCTGGCGTGCCGGGAAGAGAGGCAATATCCGCATAGCATTTGATGCCGTCAATATCCTGCGCGCGTGGATTAACCGGATATACAGCCCCTTCAAAACCATGTTTGCGCAGATAGGCGACAGGTCGTCCTGCGGTTTTGCTCGCGTCAGTGGATGCGCCGATGACGGCGACACTGCGCGGCTTCATCAACCGGGTGATGGGGCTCATCGGAAACTATCCTGAAGGTCTCTTGAAATATCGCGCAGCAATTTATCAGGGAACGTTTGATCTCTGATCAGGCGATCCCGGCTCTGCGCTTGGCGGGCCGGGATGTGTGTTGACTTGAAGACCGCGTTGCTACTTCCTCGCCGCGCGTTCCGCGCTTTTGCGAAGGAAGTCCGTCACGCTGTCGCGATGTTCGGTGCTCGTGTAACATATGCCTTGTGCCTTCGCGCCCTGATCGAAAACCTGATCGGCTGACATTTCGAAGCTCTGGTCGAGGATGGATTTGCTGAGCGCAAAAGCGGTTGGCGAGCGCGTGGCAAGGTCCGCAGCCCAGGCCTGCGCATCGGCAAGCAAGGTTTCAGCGGGAGAAACGCGGTCCGCTATGCCAATGCGCTTGGCTTCCGCCGCATCAATCGTTCCACCGCCGTAGATCAATTCCTTTGCCTTGGGCAGTCCGACCCGTCGCGGCAGGAAATACATGCCGCCGCCATCGGGAATAAGCCCGCGATGGATATAGGACCAGGTGAAGCTTGCCGCCTCGCTGGCGACGACAAAATCGCAGGCGAGTGCCGTGTCCGCGCCAAGACCCGCCGCTGAACCATTCACCGCGGCAATCGTCGGCTTGGGCATCTTGAACAAAAGCGCGGCGGCGTCATGCACCTTCAACATGCGGCGCCAGCCGTTATAGGCGACTTCGCCTGCCGGCTCGTGCAGACGCTTTTCCATACCGCCGATATCGCCGCCCGAGCAGAAGCCCTTGCCATTGCCTGTCAGCACAAGCGCGCGAATGCTTTTCTCTCCATTGACGTGTTCCAGCGCCTCGATGAATTGCGCGCGCATGGCGTCGTTCATGGCGTTGCGTCTGTCAGGACGATTGAGATGGATCGTGGCCACGCCCGCAGCGACATTAAGTTCGATCAGTCTTTCTTCCAAATGCCCGTCTTGCATGGGTCTATCCTTTCAGTCCGGCTTGATGCCGGCATCGGCAATGGCTTTTTTCCATCTGATCATTTCACCCTTGAAATAGGTGTCGAGAGCCTCCGGCGCACCGCCCGCGATCACGAGGCCCTCCGGCTCGGTACGCTTGCGAAAATCCTGTGACTGCAAAACTTTGTTGATCACGCTGTTGAGCCGGTCGATAATCGCGCGCGGTGTTCCAGCGGGAGCATAAATTCCATACCAGCTTTCCGCCGCATAGCCGGGCACGCCCGCCTCCGCAATCGTGGGAATATCCTTTTGTGTTGGCGAACGCTGGGCCGTCGTCACGCCGAGCGCGCGCAGATTGCCCGCTTCGAGAAAGGAACTCACGGCCGCCGCTGTTGCGAACATCATGTCGACCTGGCCGCTGATGAGATCGTTCAGCGCCTGCGAGGCGCCGCGATAGGGCACGTGCGTTATATCTGCGCCCGCAAGGCTCTCGAACAATTCGCCTGCCAGATGAGCTGAAGTGCCAATGCCCTGAGAGGCATAATTCAAAGCGCCCGGTTTTGCCTTCGCGCTGGCGATCAGGTCGGCAACCGTCTTGACCGGGCTTTCCTTGCGCACCACAAGCACGTTGGGCGAGCGCGCCAGCAAGATCACGGGCGCAAACGCCTTCTCCGGATCATAGGGCAGTTTCGCCTTGAGGCCCGGGTTTGCCGCATTGGCAAAAGTGGCGACGACCAGAGTGTAGCCATCGGGCGGCGCCTTGGCTTCAGCATCCGTGCCGATGATCGTGCCTGCGCCCGGCCTGTTATCGATGATGACAGGCTGGCCAATCTCACCCGAAAGACCCTGCCCCAGCACCCGCGCAATAAGGTCCGTTCCCCCACCGGCAGGAAACGGTATGATAAGACGGAGCGCTCGTTCGGGAAAATTCTGCGCCAGGGCCGAGCCCATCAACGACGCATTCAGCAGCACCGACATGACCGCCCCGGCGGCGGCATGCAGCCCGTGCCTGGCTCTCAATAAACCCATCACTCGATCCTCCCGACAACGACCGTCCTCTCCCTTTCATCGAATGTAATCTGCCGCAAGGCAAGAGCCCCCACATAAAGAGCCGCAACCGCTGGACGCGCCCGACCGCTCACATTAACGTCAGCCCAAGGCCGCGCTGCCGGCCAGAACAGGGAAACGCACATGAGCCGGCTCGACAGCTGCTACAATATCTCCGACCTCAGGCTGGAAGCGCAGCGCCGGCTGCCCAAGGGCGTGTTCGACTATATCGACAAGGGCACCGAGGACATGCTCTCGCTGGGCAACAATCGCAGGGCCTTTGAAGACATCAAGCTGCTCAACAAGACCGTCGTTGATATTTCTGATGTGAAGCTCGATGCGACCGTGCTCGGCAAACACGCGGCCATGCCGATGGCCGTCGCGCCCACCGGCACGGCAGGGCTCGCCTGGTACGAAGGCGAATTCGAACTCGCCAAAGCCGCCGCGAAGGCTGGCGTACCTTTCACGCTCGCCACCGGCTCCAACACGCCCATGGAAAAGCTCGCCAATGAGGCGGGTGGCCGCTTGTGGATGCAGCTCTACATGTGGCGTGAAAAACATCTTTCCGACGAACTGGTGAAACGCGCCGCGCGCAACGGCTTTGAAGCGCTGATCTGGACTGTCGATATCGGCCACGGCGCAAACCGCGAGCACAATCTGCGCAACGGCTTTGCAACGCCTTACGTACTGAACACGCGCAGCGTCGTGGACATGTTGCTGCATCCTGCCTGGCTTGCTGGCGTTATGGGCAGATACATGATGAACGGCGGCATGCCCAAGCATGTGAACTACCCGCCGGGCTATCAGACCAAGATCACCGGCAATGTGGCCGAGCAGAAGAAGACCCATGGCGTCGCCGCCAAACGCGCGGACAGGGTTGGCTGGGACGATGTGGACCGGTTACGGGATATTTTTCCAGGCAAGCTGCTCATCAAGGGCATTGTACGGCCCGATGATGCACAAAAAGCCATCGAGCATGGCGTCGATGGCATTGTGGTCTCCAACCACGGCGGCCGAAACATGGACAGCGCCCCTGCCACCATCGAGGTGCTGCCGCAGATCGTGAAAGCCGTCGATGGCAAAATGCAGATCATCATCGACAGCGGCGTCCGGCGCGGTAGCGATATCGTCAAATGTCTGGCGCTCGGCGCCGACGCTGTGCTGACAGGCCGCGCGACCCTCTATGGCACGGCTGTGGGAGGGGAAGCGGGCGCGCTGCGCGCCTTCGAATTGCTGAAAGAGGAGATGAAGCGGACGATGGCCTATATCGGAGTGCAAAGGGTGGAGGAGATTGATGCAGGATGCGTGTGGCGGGGGTGAGGGAGATTCTCCCCGTTCAGGGGAGAAATGAAGTAAAGCGCCGCAGCGTCCTTCCTCTAATGCACCCGCCCCACCGGCCCCAATTCCGGCAGCACACGTTCGGCAAAAACCTCCAGCCCCTCGTGCATGGGATCAAAATGTAGCATGAACAAATCGATCCCCAGCGCCTGATAGCGGCGCATGCGTTCGATAATTGTTTTGGGTGTGCCGATGAGCGCGCCGCCGATGCCGGCCATGCCGACGGTATAAAAGGGATCAGCGAGAATGCTGTTGCGATATTCGTCGGCCTTGGCTTCGGCTTCTGCGTCGGTATCGGCAATCACCACCAGTGATGTGACGCCATATTGCATCTTGCGTCCTAGCGTGCGGACGCGCGCGTCCATCAAGCCACGCTCGCTCTCGATCATTTTCAGATTGCTTTCGTACTTTCGGAAATCCGCCTCGTAATTGACAAACCACATGTCGCATTCCTGCGAGACCACGGCCATGCCGTCATCGAACCGGCTGGCGGCGTAGAAGGGCGGATGGGGATCGCGCACCGATTTGGTCGGCACTGTGCCGTGATCGACCTTGTAATATTCGCCATTGAAGCTGAAATCGTCCTGCGTCCAAAGGCCTTTCATCACCTTCACAAATTCATGCATGCGACGATAGCGCGGGCCTTCGTGGCCGATCCAGTGGCCGAAAACTTCCGTCTCGCGCTGGCGGCGGCCGTTGACTACATTGATGACAAAGCGCCCACCGCTGATGCGATCAATCGATGCGCCGAATTTCGCTGCCGTAATCGGATCTATAATACCGGGATGGGCAGCGGCCATGATTTCCATGGTCTTTGTCTGCGTCGCCAGCGCCGTCGCAAAAATCCAGGAATCGAGATCAGGGCCAAGCCAGCGCTGGGCGATGAGCGTTATATCAAAGCCGAGCTGCTCTGCGCGTTGCAACACCTTTGCCGCATAGAGATAGCTTTGGTCGACGCCGCCGCCATGCTTTGTCAGCGATTCGAACAGCGGGCGCACGCTGGGGTCAGGCCGGATGCTTTGCGGCGCGGGGGTCCAGATTCCAAGGCGCATGTTCTCTCCCGTTGCTTTTTTTTCATCCTAGCATGGCGAGGGGAAAGGACGCCACGCTTGAGCGCAACAAAAATCTGGTTTTCGTCCCGCCGCCAGGCCCGGTCCTTGAGGGCCAATTGCTGCACCGGCTCAGGAAATCTATATGTTTGAATAATCGGCCATGGGAAGGAACACTTGCAATGGATGATTTTCTACAACAATTCCTGCGTATCGCAGCGGCAATCGTGGCAGGCGGACTGATTGGCTTGAACCGGGACATGTACGGCAAGCCGACAGGCGTGCGCGTTCACGCGCTGGTCGCGTTGGGCGCTGCGGTCGTCACGTTGTCCGGGACACGTTTTGGCATAGGCGGAGCAGATCCAGCCAATGCGAGCCGGATTATTCAGGGCGTCATTGGCGGGATCGGCTTTCTGGGCGCGGGCGTGATCTTGCGCGGCGAAACCGGGCGATCGAACAGTCCGCGCATCCAGTATGTCACCACAGCCGCATCGATCTGGGTGACGGCCTCGTTGGGAATCGCCTGCGGTATCGGCGCGTGGAGCCTCGCTGCGCTTGCCTCACTGGCCGTGTTCGTTGTGCTCACAATAGGTCTGCGTCTCGATCGCGCGCTCTATGGAAAACTCGGCCCGGAGAACGAAGGCGCGAATAACGAGGGCTCGAATAACAGCCCGTGACGTGCAGTATCGTCAAAGCAAGCGTTTCTTGCTGAAGCCAAAGTTATTTGGCCCAGCGGCTCACGGGCCTTTTCAGGCCCAAATTGTCACGCAAGGTCTTGCCCTCATATTCAGTGCGAAACAGTCCCCGCTTCTGCAGCACGGGGATCACGTACTCGACGAAATCATCAAGAGCGCCGGGCAGGTAGGGCGGCATGACGTTGAAGCCGTCGCAGGCCTGGCTTTTGAACCAGTCTTCCATGACATCAGCGATATGTTCGGGCGTGCCCTT
>CAMDKB010000035.1 GCA_945901195.1 Rhizobium sp. Q54 | reverse complement strand
GTGGTAGAGGGCGTGATCATCGGCGAAGGCTCGGTGTTGTCGATGGGCGTATTCATCGGTTCTTCAACCAAAGTCGTCAACCGTGCAACGGGCAAGGTGCACATGGGTTATGTGCCGCCCTATTCGGTGGTGGTGTCCGGTTCCATGCCTGGCAAGCCGCTGCCGGATGGGACGCCGGGTCCCTCGCTCTATTGCGCTGTCATCGTGAAGACTGTCGATGCGCAGACGCGTTCGAAGACGGGCATCAACGACCTGTTGCGCGATTAATGACCGGCATTTTCACCGCCGAAGGTTTCCGGTTTCTCTATCGTAACGATCAGGGAGAACTCAGCCGCGCGGCGTGGTGGAGCGGGCTTGTTCCGCTGGCTTGCGTGCTGGTTGTGATGACTGTCATCTGGCTGCTGCTGGCGCCCTGGGGACAGAGGGGGCTGGGTCAGCGTGCCTTCCTCGATCCGATGACGATCGTTGCCTATGCATATCTGGCTGTCTATGCCTTCGCAATCATTCTGATTGCTGTCTGCTATACGAACCTGTCAGCCAAACGCCTGCGTGCGCGCGGTCGTCCGCCTAGTCTGGCCGGCCTGCTGCCGCTGGCATCGCTTTTGTCTGGCGCGGCGCATTGGCTATATCCCCGCGTTACTGAAACGATGCCCTGGATTCTGGTTGCAGGCTGCGATATCGCACTGGCCGCTATGGTGGTCTGGCATCTGATAGATCTAGGAATACTAAACCGCCCAAACCCAAACTGATAGCAAATGCGACGAGCTGTGCTCATCGTCATGCGCGCGCGAACGCGCCCCCGGTGTGACATTATTTGCAATGACAGCATTGCAGGCTTTATGCTTCCCAAAAGTTCCGGGAGGGCGATATGGCGTCTGGGCGAGTGGTGGCGCTGGCAGTTATTTGTGCGAGCATTCTTTTCCCGGCTGGCGCGAGCGCGCAGGACGATTTTTTCGCCAACAAGACGCTCAAGATCGTCGTCGGCTATCCACCGGGATCGACCTTCGATCTTTATGCGCGCGCGCTCAGCCGCCATATGGGCCGGCACCTGGCCGGTCATCCCACCGTCATTGTCCAGAACATGCCGGGCGCCGGCGGATTGAACGCCGTCAAATTCGTCGCCGGAGCCGCTGTAAAGGATGGACTGACACTTGCCTTGTCCAATCCGCAGAGCACGACCGCGCCGCTGCTTGATCCAAAATCCGCCAATTTCGATCCGCGCAAATTCAATTGGCTTGGCAGCCTCTCCGACGACACAACCGTTTGCGCCTTCTGGGCAAAAGATATCAGGACCGCAGACGATCTTGCCAAACGGGAGATCGTTATTGGCGCCACTGGCATAACTGGCGGCTCGGCGATCGACGGGCGATTGCTGAACGAACTCTTTGGACTGCGGTTCAAAATCGTCACCGGCTATCCCGGCATGATCGAGGTGCGTCTTGCCGCAGAACGAGGCGAAGTCGATGGCCAATGCGGATTGCCCGGCTCGACGATCAAGATCGATCTGATGGATCAGGTTGCAAGCGGAAAGATCACCGTGCCGGTCCAACTGGGTCTCCGGCCGAATCCTGATCTTCCTGCCGTGCCCAATGTGCTCGACCGTATTTCCTCTCCGGAAGAGAAAGCCATATTCCGCCTGGTTTACGCGCCTTTGAGCTATATGCGACCGGTGATGGCGCCTGAAGGCGTGCCCGCAGATCGCGTTGCCAGCTTACGGGCGGCGTTCTCGGCGACATTGGTGGACAAGATATTTCTGGCGGAAATGGCGGCGATCAAACTCGACGTGCGCCCCGTGTCCCACGAGATGATTACCAGCCTGATCTCCGAGATCTACGACGCCCCCAAGCCGATCGTGGAGCGCGTGCAACGCCTTCTTGGTGTGGAGGGACGGTGACCGAAGGCGCTGAAACATTTGAAACCTATGGCACCTTTATTTGACGCCTGCGGCTCCGACTGCCAAGATCGAGATGCGGGCGAAAACGGAGATGTACATGGACTGGCAAAATTTATTCCTGACCTATGACGGCCGGCTCAATCGCAAACCCTTCTGGATTGCAAATCTGATTCTGTTCGGCATCAATGTTGTCGGCACCGGAATTGGCGAAGTCATTGGCGGCGCCTTCGGAAATCTCGTCCAGATTATCATCGTGCTTGCAACGCTTGTGCCCAGCATCTTTGTTGCCATCAAGCGCTATCATGACCGCGATAAATCCGGCTGGTGGCTTTGCATCAACTTTATCCCGTTGGTCGGCTTCATCTGGTACATAGTAGAAGCCGGTTTTCTACGCGGAACCGAGGGTCCGAACAAGTTCGGGCCTGACCCGCTGGCTGTGTAATCATCCGGCAATATGCTAATGCATTGCCGCGGCCTGCTTCGGACCGCTGCAATGCGGGACTGATATGAACTGGTTCCAACTATTTACTTCGCTTCACGGCAGAATTCCCCGCCGCCATTTCTGGACCGGCGTGATCGCAATCGTCATTTTCCAGCTGGCGGTGCAAATACCGCTCATGAGCCGTTTCTCGATCGATCTGGACAAGAGCATCCCGCCTCTGTGGTTTCGAAACGTGTCGCTGTTTCTCGATGTCATTTGTGCGTGGCCGCTTTTTGCCGTGCTCGCCAAACGGCAGGAAGACCGCGATCAGACGCCTCACCTGTCCTGGTGCTTTATAGCCTTGCTCCTCTTGTTCTCGGTGCTTGAAGCATTCGCGCTGACACAGGACAGCGGCCAATACACGCCATTGGGCTGGGCTATCGGACTGCCCTTGCTGGGCGTAATCGCCATCGTCATATTCGAACTGGGAAGCCGTCCGGGAACGCCAGGGCCAAACCGGTTCGGCCCTGAACCCATGTAGGCCCATGTCAGACGTTTTATCCCTCACCCGTGATCTCATTCGCTGCCCTTCCGTCACGCCCGCCGATGCTGGCGCGCTGTGCCTTATCGAAAATGTCCTCAAGACAGCCGGTTTTGAAACCCATCGCGTGATATTCAGCGCCGAAGGCTATCCCGACACTGACAACCTCTACGCCCGCATAGGCGAGGGCTCACCCTGCCTGATGTTTGCCGGGCATACTGACGTTGTGCCTGTTGGCGACGCTGCGCACTGGCGGTTTGATCCCTTCTCTGCCGAAATCGCAGACGGCATGGTGTGGGGACGTGGCGCTGTCGACATGAAAGGCGGCGTTGCCGCTTCCATTGTGGCTGTGCTGGACTTTTTGAAGCAGCGCGGGCCGTTCAAAGGCTCGATTGCGTTCCTCATCACCGGTGATGAAGAGGGCCCAGCCGTCAACGGCACGATCAAACTTCTGGAATGGGCGCGTGAACGCGGTGAAAAATTCGATCACTGCATACTGGGCGAACCAACAAATCCCGATCATCTCGGCGACATGATTAAGATCGGGCGACGCGGATCGCTATCAGCAACACTCACGGTTCATGGCAAGCAGGGGCACGTGGGTTACCCCCATCTGGCCGACAACCCCGTGCATCACATCATGCGCCTGCTGGCGACATTGCGCGCGAGCCCGCTCGACACCGGCACCGAACATTTCGATGCTTCAAATCTGGAAATCACTTCCCTGGAAACCGGTAATCGCGCCGTCAATATCATTCCTGCCGAAGCGAGCGCGAGGTTCAACATCCGCTTTAATGACCTGTGGACGCCTGAATCGCTGCGCGCGGAGATTACGCGGCGGCTTGCGACACTGAACGACCAGCCAAACTATACACTCGATTTTGCGTCGACCAATGCAGTGGCCTTTCTGACAAGGCCGGGCAAATTCGTCGCCATGTTCGCGCGAGCAGTAGAAGCCGAAACCGGACGTAAGCCCGTGCTTTCGACAACTGGAGGCACTTCGGATGCGCGCTTTATAAAGGACTATGCTGAGGTTCTGGAGTTCGGACTGATTGGCAAGACCATGCATGCTGTGGACGAGCGTGTGGCGGTGGACGATCTGGAAAAGCTGACCGGAATTTACGGACGCGTACTAGGGGATTATTTCCGGTGATGCGGTGAAAGTTGGCAGGGTCAACCATACCAGGGGCGGCTTCGATTGACCGATGGGTTAATCGAAATATATGACGGCGGCTGCATGGTTTTCAGCATCCGCCAGAATTGATCACGTGCGATGGCGTTACTTCTTTCCACCCTTCATGTAATCCAGCAGAAATGCCCGCGTCTTCGGATCAAGATTCATATTGGCCCGGGTAACTTCAGCCACATTTTCCGTCGCCACCCAATCGGGTACAAAGTTGAACGTCTTCATGGTTTCTTCGGCGAAGGCTTTGTCCGTAGCGAGTTTGCCGATGGCTTCTCGCACGGCTGCCACCGCGGCAGGCGGTGTGCCGGGTGGCATGATGACCTGACGCAACATGCTGTTGGAGAGAAGAACGCCTGCCATATAGGCTTCCCAGAGCGGGCCTGACGGCGGTTTGCCCATGACCTTCTGATAGAATTCATTGAACGGCAGGATATCCAGTCCTTCCATTTGCTTTGATTTGTAAAAGTCCTTGCCGTTATGGAACGGATCGAAATAGAGCGGCACGGCCTCACCCTTGTCGATCAGGGTCGGAATCACCAACGCGCGAAAGCCCGGCGGCGATTCAGAAAACATGCTGACTTCGTTCTTCTGAAGAGCAAGACGCACAGCATTATTGCTCTTGTAACCCGTGACCCATTTGTATTTGACGCCGAGCAAGTCAAGCGACAGGCGCATCAGCAAATCCTTGGTGTTGTCCGCGCCCAGTCCACCGGCAATGAGGTCTTCGGCTTTAAGAAGATCGACCGCCTGATTGAGCCCGGGTTTCACGTCCCTACGGGCATAATAGACATTGGTCCCCGCCTGATGCGCTACAAACTCATAGGTCTTGAGATCAACACGCCGCGACAGCGGCTCAATGGCGTTCTGGAATGCCGCGCCCGTGACAAAGCCAATGAGCGTTCCATCCTTCGGCGCGATTTCCCCAATGTAATTGATGCCTACAACACCACCTGCGCCATCCATGTTCTGAACGATGATGCCGGAATTGCCCTCGAGATGTTTGGTCAGATAACGGGCCATCATCCGCCCTTCGATATCTGTGGGGCCTCCAGGCGCGAAATTGATCAGCAGGGTAAGGCGCTTGTCCTTGTAGTAATCGATGGCCATCGCTGGAACTGCGGCTACAGCCGCAAGTGCGAATGCGCATGCCCGTAATGTCCACTTGCCCATACCCGCCTCCCCTGTTGTATCTATTCCAGAATCGTTCTCGCCTTCGCCGCCAGATGCTTTGGCGTCGCCAGCACTTCAGCTACGATTTTCTGCATGGCTTCGCCGGTAACTGGATCGACTTCCATCTTCAGCTTTTCAGCTTCCTTCAGGAACTCCGGATCTTTCGTCATGGACAGAAAAGCCGCTCGCATCGTGGCCAGCCTGTCCGCAGGCACTCCTCCAGCGAAGGCGAGCGGCGTTCCAAGGCGGGTCCCTGATATGATGAGATTGACGACGGCCTTGTCGTCTTCCGAATTCACAAGATCTGTCACGGCAGGAATATCGGGCAGATCGGCAGGCCTGGGGCCCATATAGGCGAGCAGCTTGACGTCGCCATTCTTCAACCATTCCGGGCGCGTCGTCTTCCAACTCGACCAGAAATTATAACGCGCCTGGACTTCACCACGCTCCATTGCGAGGTTGATTTCGTTGCCGCCCTTGTAGCCAGTCACAATCTTGAACTTCGTGCCGAGGAATTCGTTAAGCATGACCGTCATCGAATAGGTATCGGCGCCGCGAGCGCTGGCCCCTGCAATCAATTCCATCCGCTGCGCATCTGCAATCGTCGAGGCCCCTGCCGTGCGCCAGACAGACATGACACCTGCCAGCGGCGAAATCGAACCAATCCACAGGAACTTGCCGAGATCGGTGCGAATGGTGTCGCTGCCGGCTGCCTGCATTGCGGGGAAGTTGTTGCCAATAATTCCAATATTAGTGCCATCCTTTGGCGCGACCTCGGCGAGGTAGGATACCATGGTGACGCCGCCTGCGCCGGTCATGTTCTGGGGTACAAGCGCGGGATTGCCAGGAATATGTCGGCCGATGTGACGCGCCACGAAACGCGCGCTGAGATCATACAATCCACCTACGCCAACCCCGATAAACACGTTGACGGACTTGCCGCGATAAAAATCGTCCGTCGATTGCGCCAGCGCGGGCGTCAGAATGGCTGACACCGGCAAGACCAATATCGCAGCGACAAGTGCTTTCACCGGCTCCTCCCATTCAAAATGCAGGCACGACAAGCCCTTCGCGTGCGAGCGCTCTTTGCACAGCCGGACGCCCCAGCATGCGGTGGTAGTGCGCCTCGATGTTGGCAGGCATTTGATAGCCCACCTTTTCCCTGGCCCAATATTCAATGAAGAAGAGTGATGCATCGGCGATGGAATAGGAACCGGTCAGCCAGTCTTTATCGCCCAGCGTTTGAGAGAGAATATCGAGACCGCGCATCACGATGTCCTTGCCGCGCGCACGGATGGCATCATGGGCCGCCTCGGTCTCGCTAAAACTGCCGGGGCGCCATGCACGGGCAGCGCCCTGCATGTGAATGGTTCCTGCAATATAATCGAAAATTTCGAGCGTCCGTACGCGGGTTTCATAATCGCTTGCAAGCAGATTGGCGTCGGGATTGGTGAGCGCGAGCCATAGAGCTATGGCTGGAACCTCGGTGATCAAAGACCCGTCGTCGCGCAGATAAGCGGGGACCTTCGCCTTCGGATTGACCTTCAGGAATTCCGGCGATTGCTGTTTTTTTGCGCCGAGATCGACTGCCTCGTCCTCATAGGACAAGCCCGTCTCCTCCAGGATCACGCGGACGGTGATCGAACAAGTGGCGGGCCAGTAATAGAGCTTTGGCATCTCGGCTCCGCTTTTGCTCAGGCAAACCCGTCATATTTGCGAGACGCCTGCACGGAGGGGCGCTGCTTCATGCGTTCGTAATGGGCAGCGATGTTGGCGGGCAACGCGAGATTGCCTCTCTCGACGAACCAGACCTCAAGGAAATAGAGCGCGCAATCGGCGATTGAAAAATCGCCCAGCAACCAGTCCTTGCCCGTCAGTTGTTTGTCGAAAATCGCAATACCCTTGTCGATAATTTCCTTGCCGCGCGCCTTGATCTTTGGATGTTCGCTTTCGATCTCGGTATAAGTGACTGTCCGCCAGATGCGGGTCCAGCCCTGCATGTGAAGTGTAGCCGTGCAATAGGCCATCGCCTCCTGCGCGCGCACCATGCCTTCAATATCTGTCGGGACAAGCTTCTTGTCAGGATTGCTGAGCGCCAGGAACATGGCGATGGCGGGCCATTCGGTCAGCACCGAACCATCGTCACGGATGAGGGTCGGCACTTTTGATTTCGGATTGATCGCCATGAAGTCCGGCTTGTATTGCGCCTGGTTAGCAAAATCCATTTTCCGGATTTCGTACGGCTTGCCAATCTCCTCGAGAATAACGTGAATCCCCATCGAGCACGTGCCCGCCGCGTGGCAAAGTGTAGGCATTGTCGTTTCGCTCCCATTTGGCCGGTGCATAGAGCCCGGCTATCCCCCCATAATGGACGGGCCTGCGACGCGTGGCTAGGCTAAATTTGGCTCGTTTTTGTTCACACTGAATATAGCCCCGCGCCAGACGCATGACGCCCGGGGCGGTCGTGCCCTTGACCGCTGTCCGGGGTTCGATACAAGAAACCTGTGAGCAGGTTGAATAGCGTCAGCCAAAGCACAGATAGGGGCAGGTTCCCAACTTGCCGCCGCCAAAAGAGGTTTTGCGTATGCCCCCCGAACACCACGCCTGGCTATCCTCCATCGAGGAAGTGATCGAGGACGCGCGCGCTGGAAAAATGTTTATCCTCGTCGATGATGAAGACCGCGAAAATGAAGGCGATCTCGTTATTCCGGCGGAGAAGGTCACGCCGGAAGTTATCAATTTCATGGCCAAACATGGACGCGGGCTCATCTGCCTGTCGATGACGCGCGAACGCACGGAAGAGCTTGGACTTGACCTGATGGCGCGCAAGAACCAGGCGCGCCATTCAACGGCTTTCACAGTCTCCATCGAAGCCCGGGACGGGGTCACAACAGGAATTTCGGCCGCCGACCGCGCCCATACTGTGCTGACAGCGATCGATCCTGGCAAGAGCGCCCGCGATATTGTGTCGCCTGGTCATATATTTCCGCTGGTCGCCCAGGAGGGCGGGGTACTGGTCCGGACCGGGCACACGGAAGCTGCCGTGGATATTTCCCGGTTGGCCGGGATGAACCCCTCAGGGGTGATCTGCGAGATCATGAACGATGACGGCACCATGGCGCGCATGCCTGATCTTGTGCCGTTCGCGCAATTACACGGGTTGAAGATCGCGACCATTGCCGACCTGATTTCCTACCGCCGCCGCAACGAAAAGCTGGTCGATCTGGCCGGCGTCAGCAAAATCAACAGCCGCTTCGGCGGCGAATTCGATCTGCGCGTCTACCGCAACAAGATCGGGTCTGTGGAGCATATCGCGCTGATCCGCGGGAACGTCTCCGGTGACGACCCGGTGCTTGTGCGCATGCATCAGTCCAACATTTTTGCCGATGGGCTTGGCGATACAACGCCGGGCGCGTTCTTCGGCGCCGCGCCACGCCAACGCGGGGGCGAGCTTGAATCCTGCATGCGTCTGATCGCCAAGGAGAATCGCGGCGTTATCGTGCTGATGCGCGATCCCAATGAAAATTTCATGAGCCGCGCCCTCGCGGAGCGGGAAGGCGAGGCCCCGCGTGCCCCTATCGAAGTGTTGCGCCAGTTCGGCGTCGGCGCGCAGATTTTACTGGATATTGGCGTTCGCAACATGATCCTGCTGACCAATAGCAAGCAGAAAGTGGTTGGTCTGGACGGTTACGGCATCCACATTCACAAGCAGGAGCCGATTCCGCAACTTGCGACCTTGTAGTCGATCGAGGCGCTGCCGGCACACAGAACTCAAGAGCGTCAGCAAGACGCTAAAGGCGCGGATATCCCGGGCCAGAACTGGGAGATGAATATGACGTCCGCAGATATGAAATCCCGCCTGATGAACGTTGGCGGCGTCGAGCTTGAAGTCGATATTCGCGGCAGCGGTTCGCCGCTTCTGCTGCTGTCCAGCGAAGATCAACTGGAAAATCATCTGCCGCTCGTGGATGCGCTGGCCAAAACGCACCAGGTCATCATTCCCACCCCGCCCGGCTTCGGCCATTCGCCGCGCCCAGACTGGATGACGAACGTAGACGACATTTCCTATGTCTATCTCGATCTGATCGAGAGCTTGAAGCTGCCCAAGGTGGATATTGTCGGCTTCTCACTCGGCGGCTGGATTGCCGCAGAAATGGCCACCAAAGACGATAGCTTTATTGGCAAGTTGGTGCTGGTGGATGCCTATGGCGTGAAAATCGGCGGCCCCTTTGATGTCGATATCGAGGACATGTGGACGCAGCATCCTGACAAGGTCGCAGCCTGGAAATGGCACGATACGGCGAAAGGCAAGCGCGACTTCGCTGGGATGAGCGACGATCAGCTCACAGTTGTTGCGCAGAACATCGAGACATTCGCCCGGTATTGCTGGGAACCCTATATGCACAATCCCAAACTCAAGCGCCGGCTGCATCGCATCAAGACGCCGACGATGGTGATCTGGGGCGCAAATGACAGCCTCACGAAGCCTGCCTATGGCAAGGCTTATGCGGAGCTCATCAGCGGCGCGAAGTTCGAAACCATCGCATCTGCTGGACATTTTCCTCACATCGAACAACCCGATGCATTCATGAAAACACTGAACGGCTTTCTGGCCTGACACCGGCGACGACTTATAGGGAGAACAACATGCAGGCCTGGTTCTTTACCGAAATGCCCTATCCGCATCTGCCGCCCATGGAGGAAATGTCCACCATGCGCGTGTCTTTGCCCAGCAAGCATTTCGACCCGAAAGTCGGTGCTGATCTTTATAACCGCTATCTCGACGAATATATGATCGCCGATGATCTTGGCCTCAACATGGTGCTCAACGAGCATCACCAGACAGCCACGTGCATGGACACCTGCGTGCCCCTCACCGCCGCCATTCTGGCGCGGCAGACGAGCAAGGGCCGCATCTGCATTCTCGGCAACCCCATCGCCAATCGTGGTGATCCTATTCGCATCGCCGAGGAAATGGCGATGATCGATTGCATTTCCCGCGGCCGTCTCGATGCAGGCTTTGTGCGCGGTGTGCCTTACGAAGTCTTCGCCGCCAACAGCAATCCGACCCAGACGGTCGAACGGCTTTGGGAAGGCATTGATCTTTGCATCAAGGCCTGGACCACGACTGATGGCCCCTTCAATTTCGAGGGGCAGTTTACGCACCGCCGCGCCATCAACATCTGGCCGCGCCCGCTGCAATCGCCCCATCCGCAAGTGTGGATCACCGGATCAAGCGATCTCGAAAACATCAAGCGCGCCGCCAGCCGCGGCATTACATTCGCCACCTTCCTGCAGCCGCATACCAAGGTGAAGTGGATGTTCGACGCCTATCGCAGTGCGCATGTCGATACCGGCATGCCTGATGGCGGCGGCACATCCTATATGCCGCTGGTTTTTGTCGGCGATAACATGGAAGAGGCCGAGAAGGGCGCGAAGGCGCTGACATGGTATCTGGATGCCAAGACCGAGCCGCAATACCGTAATCCGCCGGGCTATGTGCCTGTCGACTTCAATGTGGCGGCGCTCAAGGGCACGTTCACCGGCCGCACCGAGGCGATGCGCAAGCAATCCATCGAATATCTCAAGGATCAGGGCGTGCTGATCTATGGAACGCCTGATGATGTGGTGAAGCAAATCAAGCGGCTCCATGACCTGACCGGCGGTCTCGACAATCTCCTGATGATGATGCAGGCCGGCTTTCTTGATCATGCCAGCACAGTCAAGAACATGACCCTGTTCGCCAAGGAAGTGTATCCGCAAATTCGCGATCTGCCGCGCAGCCAGCCACTCAACGTCAAGGCAGCCGCCGAATGAGAGAAGCCAAATACATTTCCGTCGATGGAATTCGTACGCATTATCATGAGGCCGGCGATCAGCATCGCGGCAAGAAGCCTACGATCCTGCTTTTGCATTCGGCTGAATTTGGCGGCTGCGCCGAATTCACGTGGGAATATAATTTGCCGGTTCTTGCGCAGCATTTTCATGTGCTCGCGCCCGACCATCTGGGTTTTGGCCTCACCGACAAAGTGTTCGATTTCAATGATCAGTTCGGGCGGCGTATAGGGCACATCAGACGCTTTATCGAAATTATGGAAACTGGCCCGGTGCACATCATGGGCTCTTCTATGTCGGGCGGGCTTTGCCTGATGGTGGCGGCGCGCAGCCAGCCGGACTGGCCACTGAAAAGCGTGACCTGTTGCTGCGGCGGCGGGGAATCCCCTGACAACGACGCGCGCAAGGTGCTCAACTCCTACGACGGCACAGCGGAGCATATGCGGCGCATTGTCGATACGATGTTTGTGAACAAGGCCTGGGGCGCAAGCGAGGAATACGTTGCGCGGCGTGTTGAAATGGCGAACCTGCCTGGCGCATGGGAAGCGACAGCCGTAGCGCGCTTCAAGGCGCCGTTTCGCGGTGCTTCAGCGCGCACGGAACGCGACCAGATCAACTATGCGCACATCAAGTTTCCAACGCTTGTTTTTGCCGGCCGCCATGATCCCCTGCGCGCGCCAGGTTATACCGATGGCTTTGTGCCGCAAATCCCCCGCTGCGATCTGCATGTTTTCGAAAACGCCGGTCACATGGGCAATATCGAATGCGCGGAGGAATTTAACGCACGCGTACTCGCGTTTCTCAATCAGGTAGACTGACCTGCAGGTAATCTGAAATGAACGACCAAAATAATCCCACCATGAACTTGCGCCTTACCAGCATCACCTATGCTGCGCACGAAACCCATCTCTACGAGTTCCGCCGTCCTGAAGGCGGACTTCTGCCTGCGGTGGAGCCGGGCGCGCATATCGATATTTATCTGCCCAATGGCATGATGCGGCAGTATTCGCTCACTACAACTGAAGGCCCGCGCGAAAGCTATATCGTCGGCATCAAGCGTGATCGCACCAGCCGGGGCGGCTCGATCTATATTCACGATCACCTGCGGGTCGGCCAGATTGTCAAGATCGGTGGACCCCGTAACAATTTCCCGCTCGAACTGGCCGCGCCCCATACGGTGCTGATCGCCGGCGGCATCGGCATCACGCCTATTCGCTGCATGGCCGAGCGGCTGATCGCCAAGGGGCTCCCGTTGACGATGTATTATTCCTGCCGCGAGCGCGGCGAAGCAGCCTTCCTCGACGAATTGTCCAAGCGTCCTGAGGTGACGCTGCACTTCGACGCCGAAGCCAATGGCAAGTTCCTCGACATGAAAGCCATTGTGGCCACCGCGCCCGCCGGGTCGCATTTTTATTGCTGCGGACCGGGGCCGATGCTCGCAGCCTATGAAGATGCGACCAAAGATCTGGCGCCCGGCCAGATGCACATCGAATATTTCACCGCCAAGGAAGCCGCCGCCACAGAAGGCGGCTACATCGTCCAGCTTAAAAAATCAGGCCGCGAGTTTGAAGTCCCGGAGGGCAAGACCATCCTGCAGGTGTTGCGCGATGCAGGTGTGGACATGACCTATTCCTGCGAGGAAGGTGTCTGCGGCGCTTGCGAAACCGTGGTCATTTCCGGCATACCGGACCACCGCGACAACATTCTTACCGACAGTGAACGCAAGGCCAGCAAGACCATGATGATCTGCTGCTCAGGCAGCAAGAGTGCAAGGCTCGTGCTGGATTTGTGAGGTGAGACTGTCTTGGGGCTAATTCCCCTTCCGTCGAACATGAGCATCTGAAATTGCGCCCGAGAAGGCGCAAGCTCTGCGAGCGACGGCGTATTCAATTCCGATCAGCGCTTCACACCACCATTTCGCTCCAGCCGCCATCGTGGGCGATCACCTGGCCGGTCATGTAATGGGAAGCGTTGGAGGCGAGATAGACCACGAGGCCGACGAGATCGTCCGGAACCGCGCGGTGCCCCATGGGCACGCGATCCTTAATCGATTTTTCGAAAAAGCCGATCTCCTCGGCGTTCAGCACCGCCCGCCGCGCTGCGCCCAGATCTGTGCCACCATGCCAACCCGGCGCTATGGCGTTAACGCGAATATGCTCCTTGGCATATTCGGCCGCGACCTGCTTGGTGAAGCCCACTACACCTGCTTTTGCTGTCGAATAATTGATCGCCAGGGAAGGGCGGCCAGGATAATAGCCCATCAGGCCAGCGATGGACGCGATGTTGATAATCGAGCCCGGTCCCGGCAACATCAGCCGCAAGGCTTGTCGCGTCGTGAGAAACACGCCGCGCAGATTGACTGCAATCACGCGATCCCAATCCTCGACGCTGAATTCATGCGTACGCACGGGATTGGTCGTGATACCGGCATTGTTGATGAGAATGTCGATTTTCTTGTGACTGGCGGCAATCTCCGCCCAGTTGAGTTCGCAGGATTTCTCGTCCGCCACATCGCCCACGATGGATTCACCACTTAACCGCGATTGGCGGATCAGCCCAACTGTCTCCTCCACGCGCTCCTTGTTGCGGTCCTGACAGACAACATGGGCGCCATGGGCCGCCAAACCCAGTGCAAACGAGCGGCCCAGCCCGTAACCGGCGCCGGTGACCACGGCGACCTTGCCATCCATGCGGAACAGATTCTCGAACATGCGCTTCCTCCATTTTTTCACAATAGAGCACAAACATGCCGCACAGGAAATGACTCGACAATCACGTCCCTCCTGCCCGAATATGCGCAAAATAATCAGGAGGAAGCCAGATGCCGGTGATGTCGGGGGGTGACGCAGTCGTCAGCAGTCTGTTGGCCCATGGCGTGAAGACACTCTATTGCCTGCCCGGTGTGCAGAGTGATCATTTGTTCAACGCCATATTCGACACCGAAGGCGCGCTGCGGCCCGTGCATACGCGACACGAACAGGCTGCCGGCTATATGGCGCTCGGCGCGGCGATCGCGACTGGCAAACCCGCTGCCTATTCTGTCGTGCCGGGACCCGGCTTTCTGAATTCCTGCGCAGCTCTGTGCACAGCCTACGCACTGAATGCGCCTGTCATTGCACTTGCGGGCCAATTACCGACGGCGGGCATTGGCAAGAACTGGGGCTTGCTGCATGAAATCCCCGATCAGCTTGCGATCCAGAAACAGCTGACCAAATGGACCGAGCGGATCAACACGCCAGCCGAGGCGCCACAGAAGGTCGCCGAAGCCTTTCGCGCCGTGGCATCGGGCCGGTCGCGACCCGTTGGTCTCGATCTGCCTGCGGACATGCTCGCGCGCAAAGGTGAAGTCACTCCTGTCGCGCCGCTGGGCGCAGATGAGCCGCCGGTGGCGCTGCCTGCCGAGGTGGAACGCGCGGCCAAACTCATCAAGAAGGCCGAACGTCCCATGATTTTTGCGGGCACCGGCGCGATACATGCCGCCGAAGAAATCCGCCTGTTGGCAGAACTGACCGGCATTCCCGTGATCGGCCATCGCACCGGGCGCGGGATCCTCGATTCCCGGCATCCGTTATCGCATACGCAGGCAGCGGCGCATGAAATGTGGAAGACCACGGATCTGGTGATTGGCATAGGGTCGCGCGTCAGCCTTCCTCTGCAATCCTGGGGCTTCGACGACAAGCTGAAATTGCTGCGCATAGATCTCGACCCCGAGGAAATCGCACGTTTCAAACAGCCCGACGTCGCCATTCTCGCCGATTCCAAAGCCGTGTTGCAGGCGCTTCTGGGCATTCTGAAACCGGATGATTTTCCGGCAAAGAAGCGCATTCAGGAAAGTCTCGATCACAAGGCCTGGTTCAATAACTGGACGAAGGGACTGGAGCCGCAGTTGTCCTACCTGCGTGTCATTCGCGACGTATTGCCGGAGAACGGCATTCTCATCGATGATCTCACGCAGGTCGGCTATGTCTCGCGCATTGCCTATCCCGTGTATAAGCCGCGTACGTTCCTGAACAGCGGTTATCAGGGCACGCTGGGCTGGGGCGTCTCCACGGCGCTCGGCGCAAAAGATGCGGTTGGCGATACGCCCGTCATCGTTATTTCAGGCGATGGTGGCTTCATGTACCAGATCCAGGAATTCTCGACAGCCGTGCGCCACAATCTGTCGCCTGTCTTTATCGTCTTCAACGATGCAGCCTTCGGCAACGTTCGCCGCATGCAGCAGGAAGAGTATGGCAACCGCGTCATCGCCAGCGATCTGCTGAACCCCGATTTCCTGAAGCTCGCCGATGCTTTCGGCATCAAAGGGCACCGCGTGCGTTCGCCCGAGGAACTGCGCCCCGTGCTGGAACGCGCTGTTGCTGGCAAGGAACCTGTCATCATCGAGGTTCCCATTGGCGAAGTCCCCAGCCCTTGGGGCTTTATCCAGTTTCCGAAAATCAGGGGGTAGTGCGCCATGAAATCATCAAATGCGCCCTACCCATAGAAAATGAAGCGGCGAGCCTGAATAACTCGCCGCTGGTATAGTGACGGCAGAACAATGCAACTTGAACAGGCGGGAGGTCAGCATGCCCGATGAAATGAAACCGGCGAGACTCGAAAACATCCGCGAATTGCAAGAGATGAGCGCAGCTTCTGATACGCGCGACTATTTGCATGCGGCAGCCCGACAGGCGCAACGGCAATATGACGACTACGAATTGATCGTTGATATCGACGCGCACCTGCAGGAAGGCCGTTTCTGGAACGAACTTATCGAATATATGGATAACGACGTACTGCGATACACGGCGCAGCAACAGCTTGCTGGCGGCATCCGTACGCCGCTGATCAATATGCAGCCCGGCATGAGTTTTCAGGCTTTGGGCGGACGCGTGCCGCATCAATCTGGCCCCGGCGAGAAAGTTGAAGATCCTGCCACGCACGGACATCCCTTCGCGCAAATCGTCATGCGCGGCATGGATTCGATGGGTGTCGACTATCAGATGATTTTTCCCACCGCCATGCTGCATCTGGGCATGAACCCGATGGAAGACATCGAGATCAACATGGCCCGCGCCTATTGCCGATGGCTGGTGGAGAAGGTGCTGCCGGAGAGCCCGCGCTTGCTGGGCCTTGTCTATCTGCCGTTCAACGATCCCGTCGAATCGGAAAAAATCGTTAAGGAATTTGGCGGGCACAAGCAGATCGTGGGCTTTACCATCTGCGCCGTGCGCCACAAGCCCGTGCATCACAATCAATACATGCGCCTCTATTCAATGATAGAGGAAACCGGCAAGCCGCTGGTGTTCCATGCCGGACCGCATTGGGACGATCCGTCCTTCTCGCAGCTCAACCGCTTCATTTCCATGCACGCGCTCAGTTTCGTGCATTACAATCTCATCCATATGACCAATTGGATAATCAATGCGCTGCCCGAACGTTTCCCGAAGCTGAAAGTCGTATGGGTAGAAAGCGGCCTTGCATGGGTCCCATTCCTGATGCAACGGCTCGATCATGAAGTCCTGATGCGCCAGAGCGAAGCACCGGGGCTCAAGCGCATGCCGAGCGAATATATGCAGGACATGTTCTATTCCAGTCAGCCGCTGGAGCGCTGGGACATGAAACTGCTTGAAGCGACAATGACAAAAATGAAGGCCGACACGCAATTGTTGTTTGCGTCGGACTGGCCACATTGGGACTTTGATCCGCCATCGTCCATCACAACGCTGCCGTTCCTCAACAAACAAGCGAAGAAAAACATATTGGGATTGAATGCCGCAAAACTCTTCAATCTGCCGGTCAAGCGGATGCGTCCGCACGCCAAAGACGTGATTGCCGCCCGCGCGCCGCATCGCGTCTCGTAATAAAAAGAGCCTGATAATTTAGGGAGAAAATACCATGCCTGATGTCATTGTCGCCAAGGCGTCATCCTTTGCCGATCCGGGCCGCAAGGTTTTCGATGTCGGCGGGAACGAATTTGGCGTGTTCAAACTGGGTGGCGAATTCTACGCCTGGGAAAACCGCTGTCCACATCTCGACGGACCGGCGTGTCAGGGAAAGATCCTCCCCTGCTCGACAGAAGCTGTGAATGACGACAAGACCAGCCGTGGGCGTGAATTCTCGAAGACGGACATGAACGTGGTTTGCCCATGGCATGGGTTTGAATTTGATATTCGCACCGGGCGCCACCCCACCAACAATGCGGTGCGCTTGCGCGCAGTCAAAATGCGCGTCGAGGGAGACGATATCGTGGTGTCACTTCGCGATTGATGTCATGTGCGTCAGATCGCGCAAAGTCCTGTCTTCACTGGTGTCCCAACGTTTGGGTTTGGGCTAACGGTAACACATTCACCTGACGCACAAATCCGGGGTTTTGGTCTGGTCTCGATATCAAAATTGTTTTGACGGCATCCTTGCGGGCTTTCGTTTCGCGAGGTCGCCGCCATGCCACT
>CAMDKB010000034.1 GCA_945901195.1 Rhizobium sp. Q54 | reverse complement strand
AGGACAGCTATGGCGGCCGGTTCATACGCGTTCGCGGCAATGAAAAGGTTCTTTGCCACCTGATGTTCGGCATAATGGCGCTAGCCATCGAACAAATCATGCGCCTCGTCACCTAGTCAGGCGACGACGGACCTGAAATCACACGACTGTCGCGACAGCGGCGGGAGCAACGCGCGCGACGTCACGGAAAATCGACCAAATCGCTCACGAAGGCCACGAAGACACACCGAAAACCACGCCGTCGCCGCCAAACAAGCCGCGCGGGTCATATTGCGCCGGGAGTTTTGCAAGGCGCTCTGATGGGCAAAAATATCTGAGTACTTCACTCCCCAGCGAAGTGCGCTCCGTGAAATGAAATAAAACATCGCAGCGCGATCCCTTCGCCCCTGGCGGGCGAAGGTGGACGGCGGAGCCGGCCGGATGAGGGGGGAGCGCGAAGCGCTGCTCTTGCGCACTCAGCATTGCATACCCTCCTTCCCCTGCAGGGAAGGAGGGTATGCGCCAATTTGGTTTGGATGTGCGCGCTTGGCGCGGGCCCACATCCGCCCAGCTGCGCGGGACACCTTCTCCCGCCATGCGAGAGAAGGGTTAAAGGGGTTTCTTTTCTGCAACAATCTTGTTGCGCACTACGCCGATCTTTTCGACTTCCACTTCGCAGACGTCGCCGTCTTTCATCCAGAGTGGCGGCTTGCGGAAGGCGCCGACGCCGGCGGGGGTGCCGGTGACGAAGACGTCGCCCGGTTCCAGCGTCATCACTTCCGATGTCACCGCGATCAGTTCCTCGATGGTGAAGATCATGTCGTTAGTGTTGGCCGATTGCACGGTCTGGCCGTTGAGGCGCGTCTCGATTTTCAATCCCTTGCCGCCCCTGGGCAATTCGTCCGCAGTGACGAAATCGGGGCCAAAGGCGCCGGTGCCGTCAAAGTTCTTGCCGCTCGTCCATTGCGGACCCTTGAACTGATAATCACGGATCGAGCCTTCGTTGAAAACGGAATAACCGGCCACGTGATCAAGCGCGCTGGCCTGGGGAATGTGGCGTCCGCCCTTGCCGATGATGGCGACCATTTCGCCTTCATAATCGAATTGCTCGGAACATTTGGGCAGGATCAGCGGCGCGTCATGCGCCACCAGCGAAGTCGCCACGCGCAGGAACAGAACGGGATATTTGGGCTTTTCAAACGCGCTTTCGGTGGCGTGATCAGCATAATTGAGGCCGACGCAGATGATTTTCGGCGGCTTGACGATGACAGGCAGATATTCGAATGCGCCCGTCACCAGAGTGTCGGCTCCTGCGCCCGTCACTTTGGCAGCAAGGCCATTCAGGCTTCCCTTGGCTAGAATGACGGCAAGGTCTGTGCCCATGCCCGGCGAAACCTTGTTGAGATCGACGAGGTCGCCGCCGCGCCGCGCGGCCAGAATGTCTTTGCCGCCCTGTTTCAGGTGAACGATACGCATGTTTCCTCCAAGGATTTTTGCTTTTGCCGGATGGCAAGTTTCTACGCCAAGGGCTAAGTTTCTACGCCAAGGGGCAAGTGTTGGCTAGTAGTGAGCGCCGCACAAATAGCGCAGCAAGGCGCGGGGCTGCGACTGGCGGTGAGTGTACTCAACTTCGGCTAAATGCCCGCATCAGGTCGCAAAAACCTCCGGCACGCTCACACCACGTCGCCCTGCCGCCGCAACCAGATGCGCCCAGATGGCCCCTGGCAGCACGATCCCTTCCAGGCGCTGACGAGCCGCCACCCGGTCACCCCGTTCGCCCGGCATGAGGATTTCGTCAAACCCTTCCGCGCGGGGCTCGGCTGCGATGTCCAGCGCCAGTCTTTCAACTTCCGCCTCAAGGTTTTCCGCCATGGGCATCGCATAAGGATCAAGCGCGATGCAGAGCGTATTCTGCAGGAAGACATTGCGCTGCGCCGGATCCTCCAGCGCCGTGGCCAGCAGCGGGAGACCCACCATCAGGCTGGTCAGGCATTCCAGCATGAAGCCGAGGCCCGAGCCCTTTGCTCCGCCCACGGGCAGGGGCGTTTCCGCGCGCAACGGATCAGTTGTCATGCGCCCATTGCTGTCGAGCGCCACATTCGGTGGCAGCGGTTTGCCCGATTGCCGCGCCTGCGCCATTGCCCCGATGGTTGTAGCGGAACTCGCCATATCGAACACAATGGGCGTTCCATTCTTGCGCGGCACACCGATGGATAGCGGTGCAGTCCCCAGCACAGCATCGCGCGATCCCAGATAGGCCATCAGCGGGCGGGAAGATGAAAATGTGAGGCCGATCATTCCCTGTTCAGCCGCGTGGCGCGCGTAATAGCCCATCGCGCCCGTATGAGTGCTGTTGCGCGTCCAGACGAAGCCGAGGCCATGGGCGCGGGCCTTTTCGAGTGCCATATCCATGCCGCGCCGCGTGACATAAAGGCCGGGTCCGCGATCCGCCTCCAGCACAGCCATGACACCGCGATCGTGCACCACGCGAATGTCGGCGTCGGCACGCCTCAGGCCGCGCGGCATGCCCGCCAGATAATGCGGCACGCGCAGCACGCCGTGCGAACCCACGCCGCGCAGGTCCGCCCAGATGAGGATTTCCGCTTCCGCCTGCGCCCATTCCGGCTTCAGTCCGGCTGCAATGAAGATTTTGCACACAAAGTCTTCAAGACCGGCGGCAGGTATGCGGATGGATGCGGCATCGCTTTTCATGAGAAGACTTTCGGGTCTATATGCAGGTCTGGAGCGGTGTCATACACGGCCCGCAGTCGGGGAGGAATGTCTGTCATGCAGGAACGCGTCACATTTAAATCCGACGGCCTTGATCTTGTGGGCATACTGCATACACCCGAGGGCCTGAAAGCCGGCGAGAAGCGCCCCGCAATCATGATCCTTCACGGTTTTGGCACCAACAAGGACGGCGCAACGCCCATTGAGGCGACCAAGATCATTGAAGCGCTAGGCTATGTGGTTCTGCGCTTCGATATGCGCGGCTGCGGCGAAAGCGGCGGCGAAAAGGCCTTCATCCTGTGTCAGGATCAGGTTCGCGACACTCAGGCTGCCGCAACTTATCTGCAATCTCTGCCGCAGGTCGATGTCGGCCGCATCGGCGTTCTCGGCCACAGCTTTGGCGCCGCTGTCGCTGTTTATGCTGGTGGTGTCGACGAGCGGCTTGGCGCTGTCATCGCCGTTGGAGGCTGGGGCGATGGTGTCGCGAAGTTCCGCGAACAGCATGTGAGCCCGGAAGCCTGGAAAAGCTTCATCATGAAGCTGGAAGAAGGCCGGCGTGTCAGGGCGAAAACCGGCAAATCGATGATGATCCCGCGTTTCGATATCGTGCCTATTCCCGAGCCTATGCGCAAGCATCTGGTCGGTAACGCCATCATGGAATTCCCCGCGGAAACAGCGATGAGCATGATGGATTTTCGCGCCAACGACGTGGTTGCGAACATCTCGCCGCGCCCGCTGCTGCTGCTGCATCCGGCAGACGACACGGTGACGCCAACCTCGCAGGCCGTGGGCCTCTTCATGCGCGCGAAACAGCCAGCCGATATGCACCTTGTATCCGGCGTCGATCATTTCATGTTGTCGGACGATACGGGAATGGTGCGGCAGATCCTGGAGACCTGGCTGACGAAGCATTTTCCTGTGTGAATGATAACATTCGGATGAAGGAAGCCACGATGACCTATGAGCTTTTCTATCACAACCGCATTCAGGGCCGGGGCGAATTCGTGCGGCTGGCGCTTGAGGATTCGGGTGCCGATTACGTCGATATCGGGCGCGGCGAGGAGGCCAAAGGGCAGGGGTCACCAGCCATCATGGCAATCCTCAATGGGGAAGGCATTAACGGGGAAGGCATTGTGTATCCGCCCTTCGCGCCGCCATTCCTGCGCCATGGCGATCTCATGATCGCGCAGACATCGAATGTCCTGCACTATCTGGGGCCGCGCATCGGCCTTGCATCGAATGACGAAAAAGCCCGTTTGTTCCTTTTGCAATTGCAATTGACGGTGATGGACTTTGTGCGCGACGTGCACGACACCCACCACCCCATATCCAACACCCTCTATTATGAAGAGCAAAAAGATGCGGCGTCGATTGCGGCGCAGAAGTTTCTGGAATTTCGACTACCAAAATATCTCGGCTATTTCGAAAAAGTGATCGCACGAAATCCGTCAGGCGCGCGATATCTCTCTGGCGCCAGCATCACCTATCCCGATTTGTCCATGTTCCAGATCGTCGAAGGCTTGCGCTACGCTTTCCCGAACAATATGGCGAAGGCCCAGACGAATTACCCGCATTTGATCGCGCTGCATGACGAAGTGTCCCAGCGCCCACGCTTGAAAGCTTATCTACAATCGCCACGCCGCATACCCTTTAATGAGAATGGCATTTTCCGCTGTTATCCCGAACTCGACATTTAGATTTCATTAACCAGAAAATGAGGCCCGCATTGGCGCGGTCCGGTTCTTGCTGAACCTGCCTTCAGCAACGCAACCGGAATGCCCCATGTCCCCTTTTGCCCTGTCTCTTGTCCTGATTCTGTTCACTGTGATCACCAACGCGACTGCGCAAATCATGTTGAAGCGCGGCATGATGCAACTCGTCCCGTTGGATCAGCTTGGCTCAAACCCCGTTATGATCGCGTTTGGCATCGTCTTTCAGCCCTGGGTTTTCCTGGGCCTGAGTACGTTCGTCATCAGCATGGCTTCGCATCTGGTTGTGCTTTCGCGCGTGCAGTTGAGCTTTGCCTATCCGTTCCTGTCACTCGCCTATGTCATCGCCGCCGCCTACGCCTATTTCGTATTTGGTGAGGACGTTGGCGCCATGCGCATCGCAGGCATTACGTTGATCTGCGCCGGTACGCTCTTCATATCCATGAGCTGAGCGCGCCAGCACGAATTTTGCAACATAAGTGAAAATAGCGAGGCACGTATCAAAATGAAACATATCGTCATAGGTGGTGATGGGTTTGTCGGACGCAAGTTGTCCGCAAATTTGAAAGCAGCGGGACAGGATGTCCTGATTGCAGACATCGCAACGGGCGAGTCGCGTTACAACGAAGCCATCCCGCATGTCTTTTTTGACGTTACGCGTCCAGAGACATTCGGTTCAATCGATTTGAAACCCGACGATGTCGTCTACAATCTTTCAGCGCGCATGCTGAGCCCCATCATGACGCGAGCCAGGCGCCACGACTTCTTCTGGCCCGTCAATCATGACGGCGTGCGAAACATTCTTGAATGGATGGGCAAGCATGAAGCGTCGAAGCTTGTGCATTTCACGACCGACATGATCTATGGCCATACCCACGAAGTTCCCACGACAGAAGATGCTCCTATTGCGCCGTTGGGCGAATACGGCCTGTCAAAACTGGAATCGGAAAAACTCTGCCACATCTGGCGCGAACGAGGCATGTCTATCAGTATTTTCCGCCCGCGCCTCATCATCGGTCCGGGCCGGCTTGGCATTCTCTCCAAGCTGTTCAAGCTTATCGACCTCAATCTGCCAGTGCCGATGATCGGTTCTGGACGCAACCCATATCAGTTCATTTCCGTGTTCGATTGCGCATCTGCGGCGCTGGCCGCGTGGAGCTCCGGCTTCCCGAACAAGGTCTATAATCTGGGTTCAGACAATCCTCCACCTGTGAGGGAATTGTTGCGAGATCTTATCAAGGAGGCCGGGAGCCGCTCGATATTGCTGCCAACACCTGCGCCACTGGTCAAACTTGCTTTGACATCGCTCGATCTAATCAACATGCCCTTGATGGACCCGGAGCAATATTTGATTGCGGACGAAATCTGCATCCTCGATACGAATGCCGCCAAGAACGATCTTGGTTGGAAGCCGCTTTATCGCGATGAAGATATGCTGAAGGCAGCCTATCGCGAATACCGTGCGGGCCTGGAAAAGCCTGTACACGCAAAACTTCCTCTCGCCGCCGAATAAAGGGACAAAAACATGACACTCGCGCACACATATGAACCCGAAATACGCACGAGACGGCCAGATCTCATCACTGTCGAAGCAGCAAAGAAGCTGGACCTGGCAAAAGTACGCCAACTGACGGCCGATCATCTCAATCCCGGTCAACTGAACTTCTTGCGTCTGCTCGGATTTGATCGGGTGTTGATCGATAGCGCCGAGGGGCCTTATTATATCGATCAGAACGGCCGTAAAATTCTGGATTTCTTTGGCGGCTTCGGCTCTGTCGCCTTCGGCCACAACCATCCACGCATCATCGCGGCGCGAAAGAAATTCCAGGATGAGAACCGCCAGGAAATCTGCATGGCCTTCATGTCGCAATATGCGAGCGCCCTGGCCTATAATCTTGCAGCCATAGCACCCGGCGACCTTGACTATGTCTTCCTGGGCTCATCAGGTTCTGAAGCGATGGAAGCGGCTCTGAAGATTGCCGAACAAGCGCAGGGACCCGAACGTTCGACCACAGTTTACGCCGAAAATTCCTTCCACGGTAAAACGAAAGGCGTTCTTGCCGTCACCGATGGCGCGCTTTATCGCTCAAGGTTCAATCTGGCGCAGAATACAAGGCGGGTTCCCTTCGGTGATGCAGCGGGCATAGAAGCCTTGTTCAAGTCGGACCCTTCGATCGGAATTCTCGTTCTTGAAACCATACAGGGTGGCGCGGGGATCATAGAAGCGCCTGTAAAATATTGGCAGGATGTGCGTGGCCTTTGTGACCAATACAAGGTCCTCTGGATTGCGGACGAAGTACAATGTGGCATGGGACGTAGTGGGCACTTTTTTGCTTTCGAGCAATATGGGGTCATCCCGGATGTGACTGCGCTTGCAAAGGCCCTCGGTGGGTCCAAATGCGCCATGGCCGCCATGATTGCACGACGCGAAATCTACATGAAGGCCTATGGAACCTCGAAAACTGCTTTAGTGCATGCGCCTGCCACTTTCGGTGGAATCGGTGAAGCCTGTGCGACAGCCATCGAGGGGCTCAACATCATCTATGATGAAGGCTTGATGGATAATGCTGCGGTGCAGGGTGATTACATCATCGCAGGACTTAAACGCCTGCATGAAAAATATCCGCAGATCATCAAGGATGTGCGAGGGCAAGGATTGATGATTGGCCTCGAATTTCAAGACATCAGCCAGACATTGCCATTTGGCGTACGTCAGATGGTGTCGATTCTGGATGACAAATTGAAAGGGTCGCTGTGCGGGTTCCTCGGTGCATTGTTGCTGGCGAAGCATAATGTTCTCGTGGCCTTTACCGAATACAATCGTAACGTTATCCGCCTGGAACCGCCGTTGACGATTGGAAAGGCTGAATGCGATCAGTTTCTCACAGCCATGGAAACGCTTCTGGCGCGTGGCATTACAGGAATCGTGACGGATTACATATCGTTGATGGCCCGCCGTTAGGGCCTGGAGATCTCGCAGAAAAGAGGGGAGTTCGACCTTCCCTCTGCAAACGCGATCCCACACGAAAGCGAAGCGTTGCGATTGAAATAGATCTGAAACGCTATGCTGCCGCTATCGGATATCTGCAAAGTCGCTGCCGTTGCGTATGAGCAGATCCCAGCAGGGTGTAAGGCTTATCCGCTGCCGCCCCTCCAGCGAGGGGGCAAATGCCTTCAAGAGCGATTCACGCATCGGCATGACGGGGCACAATGGAACAAGAATCCCATGCGCGCGTGCGATCGAATTGAGCATCCTCTGGTCATTGACCGGCAACGTGCGCCGGACGTCGAGGCCGATCTGAACAAAACGTATTGGCTCACGATCTAACAGGAAAGGAAAGGGATCGGTAAAATCAATTGAATAGAGCGTTGCGAGGCGGCGTCCTGTATTGGCTTCGAATTTGACGATCGCGCTCGCCGCAGCTGCCGCATTCATCAGCCACCCGATTTGAAAATCAACTTCTGCGGTCAATATATCAGAATGCGCTAGCCCTTGTGAGGCAAGTTTCCGATAGGCCTCTCTTGTATCGACATAATGTTGATTGAGCGCGATAGCACGGGCAAAATAGGTCTGGCGCCCACTCACTTGGCCCAGAGCGCCGAGCTCTGGCGCATCGAGATTATTATAGGTCGTAGAGGCGAGGATCGTTTGCAGCCCGCGGTGAAGAATGTTGCTGATGAGCAAAACGCCAATAATCGCAGTTACTGCAAACAAGCCGCGACGATATCGCACCGGATTAAGCCAGGCGTCATGCAGCACGATGAGCGCTGCCGGCCAGCAATAAATGAATTCCTGACTGCCGGTATTCTGAATTTCGAAAAATGTCGCAAGCAATGGCACGGCTATAAGCCACCCGCCGCCTGAATCAAGCGTAGCGCGCACACGCACAACAACCCCGTCCTTGCTAAGTTCGGAGTTTCGTTCCTGCCATGCAGAAAGCATCAGCAAAAAGGCCGCGATCCAAAGGGGGAGGAATATATCAAGGTGATTTCCAACAAAGGGTCGAAATCGCCGCAAGAAAGAGCCATCATTTAGACTGGCAAGTTGGAGAAGATTTGTGAGATACCCCGTGATGAGCCCGCTTACCAGCTCAATGACCCAAAGCAGGACGCATACAGCCAATGTACAAATCGTAAGCGGCAGGAATCGCAACCGCCCTGCCACGAGCGCATAACCTATGATCAGCGCGCCACTGACAAACCCGGTGATCTTGGTAAGGAACAGGGCGAGCATCACTGTGCCGATGATGAAATAAAGGCGTTTGCGTCCTGGCAAAAACAACAGCGCCGCAACGAGGATATAAAGCAAGAGCGCAGGATGGCGATTATATACGCCAAAGCCATCAAAACCGGGGGCCGGGTAGGCTGTTTCAGTATTCAGGGGCAAAAGAATAACACAAATGAACGGCAGCGTAAGACACATCGATAATGTGCGTGAAATCCGGTCGACGGGCGCGATAAGAACGGCAAACAAAGGCAGTGCGATAATCATCACCGACCATTGCGATGCGAGCAACGGATGCGCATTGTGAAAGAGCTTGTTCACAATGTAGAATTGATAATATTCAAGAGGGCCTGCCGGCGTCAGAAAATCAACATTTGGTATCTGGCCATAGGCAATACGTTGCGCAGCATCGAGATAAAGCGAAAGATCCCAATAGTTCGGTCCAATAGCGAGAAATCGAACGAATGACAGCCCAAGCACCGCAACCAGCGCCGTAATAAAGATCAATACATGGGGGTGCGACCAAAAGGGCCGGCCGAGCGAAGTGTCGTTGACCTGAAAACCATTGAACATCGTCGAAAGCGCCTTCAGGAATGTAGCCCGGACTTGAGAAAAGTCACGCTGCCCGTTTGGTTTCTACTACGCTGGTTATTCCCATACGCCGACTGAATCGCGATTCGGCTTTCAAATCAAGATACGGCAGCATCTGCCGCCATTCCGGAAACGACGACTGAAAGTCGCTGGCGCTGAGACTGCTGTCTTTGTAAGGATTGATCCGTCCCTCCGCATCAATAGCGATTTTATTGAGTCCTTGAAACAGTAAATCGGTCGCACCGCCTCTATTGGGAAAATCGAGTGTCAGTGTGTATCCGGGCCTGGGAAATGACAGTATGCCCGGCGAAACAACCGTGCCGAACTTTTTGAGTACAACCAGGCCAGACCCGCCGGCTTGTGAATGAGCCAGCTTGAGCAGGTCTGTTATCGCTGCTTTGGCGCCTGCTTCGGGCACAACGCATTGAAACTGCCGAAGCCCTTTTGGACCGTAAAGTCTGTTCCAGGAACTGACACCATCAAGCGGATAAAAAAACTTGTCGCATGACACGCGTTGCGTCTTTTCGCTCTGGCGGAAGTACAGCTCATTTAATATCCGCAAGGCGGGCGGAAAAACCACGTTGAGAGGGGCGGTGAAGGGCACCGGGATGTGTAGCTTCCGACGAGCCGTTGAGATTGAAGCGGCTCGTCCAGCATGATTGCCGTGCAACACGAGTCCGCGCCCGAAATTTGATCCCCGCGTAAACCCGTCTATCCATGCAACGCTATAAGCAAACCCTGCGTCCTGGTTCTGATCTCGTGCGAAGAAGTCATCGAGATGTTGAAAGCGGCTTGCTTTCGCTTCTATCTCTGGCGATTGAACCTTCATCAGTGAAAGTTCCACCCACGTGATCAAGCCTGTTAAACCCATGCCGCCTATGGTCGCAGCGAACATCTCCCGATTGTGGTAAAGAGAACATTCGATTTGTCCAGTATCCGTGCGCAAAAGTCCGAACGCGCGCACAAAGCAACCGAAAGTGCCGGCAATATGATGGTTCTTGCCATGTACATCATTGGCAGTGGCGCCGGCCAGGGTGACAGCACTGGTTCCGGGCGTCACCGGCAGAAACCACCCGAAGGGAATGATCAGGTCCAGAATTTCCGATAGCGTAATTCCAGCTTCCGCACGCAGTACGCCGTTTTGCGGATCAAAACTCAGGACTGCATTCATTGTGCTGGTGTCGATGATCGCATCGCCGGCTGGCAGGCACGTATCGCCATAACTGCGTCCATTGCCGTAGGCGAGATAACTTTCATCGGGAAGCACGGCAGAGGCTGAAGTTTCAGGCTTGATAACGGATCGATATCGGCCCTGGCAATTGCCCCAGGAAGAATAAGTACGACCAGTCACCATGAAGCCGCCACAAGAATTGTTGCGGCAATGGTTCCCATAAGATGGCTACGCCAGTCCCGCAAGATGAAGGCGACCGGATCGTCCTTCATTTCGCCCCGCTTTGCAAGGAACCAGATTCGGGTGATTACGTAAAGAACGATCGGGCAAATCAGCCATATGAGTTCCGGGAAAGTATATAGCCCGGTCGCTCCTGCACGCTCGACATAAAGTGCGAGAACGAGCACAGCCGAGAACGCGCTTACGACTCCCATTTGCGCCAGCATGTCAAGATCTACGTATCGATAGCCGCGGCCCATAACTCTTTTTTCATTGGGCTGGTTGACCCCAATCGTGTCCATCTCGACATAGCGTTTGACGAGCGCGAGGCTGAAAAAGATGAATATGGAGAATGCCAGCAGCCAGAACGATAACTCTATCCCTGTGGCCGCATTACCCGCAAGAATGCGCAGCGTATAGCTGCCCGATAGCGCGAGAACATCAACCAGCAATTTCCGCTTGAGATAGGTGGTGTAGACGATGTTGAGAGATAGGTAGATTAACATCGTAAGCAAGAACACGGGTGGCAATAGTGCAGCAATAGCCGCCGCCATGGAGGCTGTGAATGCGATCAGGCCGAAACCCCAGCGGGCCGGAATTGCGCCACTTGCAAAAGGCCGTGAACATTTACTTGGATGTTGACGATCACTCCTGATGTCCATGAGGTCATTGATCACGTAGATTGTCGACGCCGCAAATCCGATAGCCAGAAAGGCAAGCAGGCTCGCGACAACAAGATTGATCTCGTGAAAGCGATGTGACAGCAGGATCGGCAGGAAGACCAGCGCATTTTTCGGCCATTGATGAACCCTTATGGCTCGAAGCAATTGCCGGAACAAGCCATAGCGTGACCTGTGGAATATATGAGGGCTGGTCGCGTCGACGCTGGAAGCATTCGCGTTATTTGTGACTATGTTTGAACTGTAGATATCGACCCCAAGATGCGCTGCTATCGCCGCGCACCATTCAGCTGGCAAGTCTGGAATAATGGCGATTTGCAAATCACGAGCGCGCGCTTCATTTATGCGACGTATGACATCTTCGCTATACAGGAGCGACGCGGCATCGAATGGTAAGCGTTTGGCCAGCGATTGGGATATATTGCTTCTGTGTATGAGAATGTCGTTCGCTACGCTCAGGCAATCGCGTGGGTTCGTTTTGAAGCCGCGGACAAAGGTTTCGCAGCTCCAGTCGCAACGCAACAGTTCGCGCGCGCTGAACAGGGCAGTGGAAGGTGATGTGGATTGCTCTTGCAGCATGGTATCGACCTGAGTTTATTCGAAAATAATTCTATCAAATTTGAGTGGTTGCAGGGAGGCAAAATGAACGCATCGTTAATTTCGGAAAAGAGTATTAATGCAATGGCCCTGGGGTCGTCGATTTACTATGTCTGTTTACCTGCAAAGGTTAATGGTCCGGCTGGCTGGTTGCACGAGAGGGGTTTCGGGGTTAATTGCCATTATGGGAACTGGAGGCGGTCGATGACACTTGATTCAGAACACGATACATCCGGGAAAACTCGGGGAATACGAAATATCCTGTTTGTCATGTGTGATCAGCTTCGCTTTGATTATCTGAGCTGCAGCGGACATCCTCATTTGAAGACCCACAATATTGATCGGCTGGCGACGCGATCCGTGCGATTTACAAACACATATGTGCAGTCGCCGATCTGTGGCTCAAGCCGTATGAGTTATTACACGGGCCGTTATGTGGATTCGCACGGCGCTTCATGGAACGGGGTTCCATTGAAGGCAGGTGAGATGACGATGGGCGATTATCTACGTCCCCTCGGCATGCAGACTGTGCTTGTAGGCAAAACGCATATGGTTGCCGATCGCGAAGGCATGGAGCGGCTCGGCGTTGATCCCGGCTCCATGATTGGTGTCCGCGTTTCGCAATGCGGGTTTGATCCTTTTGATCGCGACGACGGCATGTATTCGGTTGGGCCTGATGGGTCATACGAAGAGTTTCGCCCGCGCTATCTCCGTTACCTCCAGGACCAGGGCTATGAGGGTGATAACGGCTGGCACGACTGGGCCAATTCAGCGGAAGGCGATGGCAATATGCCGGTTTCGGGCTTTGCCATGCGCCATGCGGGCAAACCGGCACGGGTGAAAGAAGAAGATTCAGAAACGCCTTACATGACGCGCCGTGCGATGGAGTTTATCCAGGGTGCGGGCAGTAAGCCCTGGTGTTTGCATTTGTCCTTCATCAAGCCCCACTGGCCTTATATAGCGCCTGCACCCTACAACAACATGTACGGCCCTGAGCATGTGTTGCCTGCGCAGCGCAGTGAAAGCGAAAAGGCAGATCCACATCCGCTCTTTCGCGAGTTTATGAACCATCGCGTTTCCAAGACGTTCTCCCGTGAGGCGGTGCGGCGGGAGGTTATTCCCGTGTATATGGGTCTGATCAAGCAGATCGACGATCAGATGGGCATATTGTTAAAATTCCTCGAAGACCGCGGATTGATGGACAATACGATGATCGTCTTTACCTCCGATCACGGTGATTATCTTGGTGACCATTGGTTGGGTGAGAAGGATCTTTTCCACGAACCATCCGTGAAGGTGCCCTTGATCATTTACGATCCTTCGCCAGCCGCTGACGCAACGCGTGGCACGGTCTGTGACAAGCTTGTGGAATCAATCGATCTCGCGCCAACATTTGTCGATGCTGCGGGCGGATATGCCAGATCCCAGTCTCATCGGCTCGAAGGGCGTTCGCTGTTTCCGTTGCTGCATGGCTTGAAAGATATAGCCTGGCGAAAGTTTGCGATCAGTGAATACGATTACGCGCCAACCCAGTCAGCCGTTGCTCTCAAGCAAGTGCCGAGGGATGCCCGATTATTCATGGTGACGGACGGGCGCTGGAAATACATGCATGTCATCGGTTTTCGCCCGTTGCTGTTCGACTTGCAGAGCGATCCGCATGAGTTGACGGATCTTGGCGGCGAACCTGCCTGCGCCCCTGAGTGCTTGCGACTGGATGCAGCCTTGCGCCAATGGCAGTTCCGCCTGTCGCAACGGACGACCCGGTCGGAGGCGCAAGTTATCGCTGGGCGCGGTCGCAGTTTGCGGCGCGGCGTTCTCATCGGCGTATGGGATGAGAGCGAAGTGCCCGAGGAATTGTGGAGCGGTTATTTCAAGTATTTGCGCAAGTGATTATTCTGCGGAGTGATTATTTAGGCAGTGATGTGTCGCGCGCAGCATAGGTTTTGCGCGCCTTCATACACCGAGCCACGTATGGCGAATATCGTCCGCTGCACGCAGTTCTGTGCTTGTCCCGGTCCAACGCACGCGGCCCTTGCCGAGGACGACCACGTCGTCAGCGACTTCCGTGGCGAGTGCGAAGTTTTGCTCCACCAGCAACATGGTCATGCCCTCGGACTTGAGCTTGTTGAGCAGATCGGCGATTTGGCGAACAATCAAGGGTGCGAGTCCTTCACTGGGTTCGTCCAGGATCAACATTTGAGGATTTGCGATAAGGGCGCGGGCGATCGCGAGCATTTGCTGTTCGCCCCCCGATAGCTGCGTGCCGCCATTATTGCGCCGCTCAGCGAGCGCGGGAAAATCATTGAAGATGCGTTCCAGCGTCCAGCCGCCGCCATTGGCGGCCTTGCGTTCAGCTATGGCAAGATTTTCCTCTACCGAGAGGGAAGGAAATATCGCGCGGGTTTCCTGCACGAAGGCGAGCCCGCGCCGGGCGAGTTCATAGGTGCGCAGCCCTTCCGTTGAATGGCCGTCAAGGCTGATCGTTCCGCTGCGCGGCGGCACGAGACGCATGATGGAGCGCAGGGTGGTTGTCTTGCCAGCGCCGTTACGGCCCAGAAGCGCTACAACTTTGCCGCGCGGCACTGCGAATGAAACGCCTTGGATGATATGGCTATCGCCAAGATAAGTGTGCATGTTGTCGACAGCGAGCAGATTTTTGTCAGTCATGGCGCAGGCCTTTCCGCAGCCTGGCTGCCAACGGCAACGCCTTCTTCTCCAAGGTAGCGCTGGCGAACGATCGCCGAGTTCTTGATCTCTGCCGGAGTTCCCTGCACGAGCACGCGGCCATAGTCCAGCACGACGATCTGGTCAGCAAATTCCAGTACGATGTCCATGTCGTGCTCGATGACGATCACAGTCAGCTCACGCGGCAGCGCCTTGATCAGGTGATCCATGCGCGCAGTCTCCTGCGGGCTCATGCCGGATGTGGGTTCGTCCAGCAGCAGCACCTTGGGCTTGCAGGCGAGCGCCAGCGCGACTTCCAGCTGGCGCTGGCTGCCATAGCTGAGATGGCGCACTGCGGTTTGTCGGTCGTCTTCCAGGCCAACTTGCTGCGCAATAAGTTCGGCCTTTTTGTGTACGGATGAAAAGCCGCGCATCGGCCGCCAGAATACAGGTGCCACATTGTCCTGAATGGCGCAGGCCATCGCTATATTGTCGTGCACTGTCATTTCGGCGAAGAGGTTGTTGCGTTGAAAACTGCGTGCGATGCCGATGCGCGCCCGGCTCGTCACATCAAGCGAAGTGATGTCGCGTCCATCCAGCAATATCTGTCCTGAATCAGGCTGCAGATTGCCAGCGAGCAGGTTGAAGAATGTGGTCTTGCCCGCGCCATTGGGGCCGATAATCGCATAGCGCATGCCGCTTTGGAAGGACAGGGTGACCTCTTGCGTTACGGCCAGAGAGCCGAAGGATTTGCAGAGCGTCTGGGTAAGAAGCGTACTCATGCTTCGTCCTCCCTGGCAGGCGCAGGATTGTTGCGGGCATGGCGGCGATCACGCCAATCGAGCACGCTGCCTACAATTCCTCGTGGCAAAATGAGCGCCACGCCAATGAATATGCCGCCGAGAAAAAGATACCAGTGGCCAAAATTGGAGGAGAGTACTTCCTTCAGATATACCAGCAGTCCTGACCCTATGATGCCACCGACAAAGGTGCCCATGCCGCCGATGACGACAGCAATCAGCACGTCCCCCGAAACGACCCAAGTCGCCAGATCGGGCGAGAGAAAATTCGTATGCTGGGCTTTCAAGGCGCCGGACAAGGCCCCGATTGCTCCCGAGAGCGCAAAGGCGGCCAGGCGATAGGAAAACACCCGTCCGCCAACGGCAGAAACCCGGTTGGCGTTCTGGCGGATGGCGTCCAGTGTGCGCCCGAACGGCGTGATGATGATGTATTCAGCGAACATCCAGACGCAAATGCAAATCAGGATACAAAACGTTGCGAAGTTCCTGGGGTTATTCAGATCAAGGCCGACGCTCCGCATGTCGAGGCGTGGTACGCCCCCCATCCCGTCTGCGCCGTTGAACAGCGGACTTCTGAAGACCCAGGAGAAGAACATTTCCGCGACAGCAAGTGTCACCATGATAAAGAATGCGCCGGACGTGCGCACAGCAAAGCAACCTATTATGAGCCCTGAGATGATCCCTCCTGCCAGCGCCGCAGCTATCGCGAGTGAGGGAGGCCAGTTCTGCAACACGGCGAGCCCACCGAATGTGTAAGCCCCGAGCCCCAGAAATCCTGCGTGACCGAAGGAGACAAGTCCACTGCGCGCCAGCAGATCGAGGCTGAGGGCGAAGACTGCGAGAATGGCCGCTTCAGCAAACAATTCCTGCGCGAACGTACCAGCGGAAAGCTGCATGATGAGCGCCAGAATCGCCGCAGCAACGCCGATGGACAGCCGTAATGAGTTGCGTGTCATCACCATATCAGCCTGCACCGGTGAAGCGGCGCGCCGGTAACAAGCCGGTCGGGCGGAAGATGAGCACGATCGCCATCACAAGATAGATCATGACCATGGCAAATTGCGGCAGCAGGATTTTGCCGAACGTATCGGCAAAGCCAATCAGCAGAGAGCCAAGGATCGCCCCCTTCAACGATCCAAGTCCGCCAACGACGACCACAATCAGCACCAGAATGATGATCGTGGCGTCCATGCCGGGATAGACCCCGAAAATCGGCGCGGCGACGACGCCCGCTACGCCCGCAAGGTAAGTGCCGATGGCGAACACCAGCATGAAGACAGCACTGATGTTGACGCCCAGCGTTTCAGCGGTCTGCCGGTCATCGACGCCCGCGCGCACAAGTGCGCCAAGCCGCGTGCGTTCCAGCGCGAAATAAAGGCCGATCTGCGTGACAAGTCCCAGGCCGATGATGAAAAGCCGATAGCCGGGATAGGTGATGCCAAAAATGTTCACGGGCGTGGCGAACATTTCAGGCTGGTTCACGCCCTTGGGCAGGTCGCCATAGATGATGCGCAGAATATCCGTGCCCGCATAAATTACCCCGACCGTAAGCAACACCTGAACCAGATGCGTCTCCGTTTCCGCGCGCTTGAGCAGCAAGAGGTACAGCACCATCCCGATAGCCGTGGCGGCAAGCGGTGCGAACGCGAGCGCCACCCAGAATGAGCCGCCAAGCTGAGTCAGCGAATACGCAAGGTACGCCGCCAGCATGTAGATCGTGCCGTGCGCGAGGTTGAGGTAGTCCATCAGCCCGAATATGACCGACAAGCCGATGGCGAGCAGGAAAAGCAGCATCGCGAATTGCAGCGAATTCAGCAATTGTTCTGCGTAGAATTGCGGGTCGAAACCCATGTCCCTTGTTTCCCTCTTGTTCGCCGCAGGCGTCGTTCGGTCTGCGCCAGTTGGCCGGAAAATGGCATGATGCGTGTAAGCATACAAGGCATGAATAGCCTTTTTCCGGGGTTGGTCCCGCCGGCATAGCTATTGAGCCACTTGCAAAACCGCGATCTCATGCGGAATTTTTCACTTTGAAGGGCAATAGCCCGAGATTCCGCGGCCGTGTCGCGCATGATGTTTCCACGACGAATCATCAGCCGAAACAGGGCGCGGAAATGCCTCTACGCGAGACGCTATC
>CAMDKB010000033.1 GCA_945901195.1 Rhizobium sp. Q54 | reverse complement strand
ACCGGCCGCCAGCGCCGCTGCACCGCCCAGCACCAGTGTCAGCATGATGAATATTAACAGGCCCCACGGGCCGCTTTCATAAAGGATGTTCATCCGTGGCCCCCTTCGAGATAGGCCGCGCGAACTTTGGGGCTCGCAAGCAATTGGGCGCCCGTGCCGTTCATGGTGATCAGGCCGTTGACCATGACATAAGCGCGATGGGCGAGTTTGAGCGCGTGATAAGCGTTCTGCTCGACCAGGAAAACCGTCAGGCCTTCATCGCGGTTGAGGGCCGCTATGGTTTCGAAAATCTGTTTCACCACGAGCGGCGCAAGGCCAAGGGAAGGTTCGTCCAGAAGCAGGAGTTTGGGGCGAGACATCAGCGCGCGGGCAATGGCGAGCATCTGCTGCTCCCCGCCCGAGAGTGTGCCACCGCGCTGTTCGCGGCGCTCTTTCAGACGCGGAAAAATCGTAAAGACACGTTCGAGGTCGTGATCGAAATGGGCGGGATCACCGAGCGCCGCGCCCATCTGGAGATTCTCGAACACGCTCATGCGCGGAAAAATCCTGCGCCCCTCCGGGGATTGGGCGATCTTCAACCGCGCAATTTCATGTGTGGGCAGTTGCGTGATATCGCGGCCTTCGTAGGTTATAATGCCTTCGCGCGCGCGCGGATTGCCGAAAATCGTCATCATCAGCGTGGATTTGCCCGCGCCATTGGCGCCAATCAAGGTGACGATTTCGCCCTTGTGGATTTCCATGTCGATGCCGCGCAGCGCCATGATGCGACCATAGAAGGTTTTCACGCCTGAAATTGCCAGGAGGGGCTCGCTCATGTCCGCTCTCCTGCGCGCTCTCCTGCAACAGCCTGAGCTTCGTCTTCGTCGGCCACACCGAGATAAGCAGCAATGACCCTGGGATCGCTGCGAATGGCGGCGGGCGCGCCATCAGCGATTTTAGTGCCGTAATCGAGCACGACTACATGATCTGAAATCTGCATGACGACATTCATGTCATGTTCGATCAGCAACAGCGACGTATTCTGTTCATCGCGCAACATGCATAAAAGCGTGTTCAGGTCGCCGGTTTCGCGTGGGTTCAATCCTGCCGCCGGTTCATCGAGGCAGAGCAGGACGGGGTCCATGCACATGGCGCGCGCAATTTCCAGTCGCCGCTGATCGCCATAGGGAAGATCCCCCGCCGCATCATCCGCGCGTTCAAGCAAATTGATCTTGTTCAACCAGAATTTGGCTTTTTCGATCGCGTCGCGTTCCCGTGCGCGATAGGGACCGACCCCCAGAAGGCCAAGGACTGTCCATCCCGATGCCTGCATCAGGGGATTGTGCTGCGCGACAATGAGATTTTCGAGCACTGTCATGCCTTGAAACAAACGGATATTCTGGAATGTGCGGGCGACTTTTGCTTTGCCCGAGATTTCAAAATCCGGCATGCGTTCGAGCAGGTAGATATCGCCTGACGCCATGCGTGCGTGTCGCCTGGCGGTTTGCGTGAGCGCGGCGACGTCGGTTTCATCTGCGCGCCCATCGCGCGCGAAGGCGATGCGGCCCTGGGTGGGTTTGTAAAACCCGGTGATGCAATTGAATACCGTTGTTTTCCCCGCACCGTTGGGGCCGATGAGGGCTGTGATATCGCCGCGCCCTGCGGTAAAGCTCAGATCGTTGACCGCGAGGATGCCGCCAAAGCGCATGGTGAGATGCTCGACATGGAGCAAGGGATCGCTCTGCCAGCGCATCAGCCGTAGCCCTCACCGACAAGATCAGCCGCGACCGCTTTTCGTTCTTTCAGGAAGATCGATGGCGTGCGCGTGGAAACAAAACCACGGGGCCGCCAGATCATCATCACCACCATCGCAAGGCCGAAGATCAGCATGCGATATTGCACAGGGTTGAAGTCCTGCCCGAACAATTGTTTCAGAAAGTCCAGTTCGCGCAATGCTTCTGTGCCGCCGACCATGACAATGGCTGCAAGTGCAACGCCAATCTGCGAGCCCATGCCGCCCAAAACGACAATCGCCAGAATCCATGCCGATTCCATGAAGGTGAATGAATTGGGATTGATAAAGCCCTGACGCACCGCAAAGAAGGAACCGGCAAATCCGCCAAACATCGCGCCGAGCGCAAAAGCAGTGAGCTTGGTGTTGGTTGTGTTGATGCCGAGCGAACGGCAGGCGATCTCATCTTCGCGCAAGGCTTCCCATGCCCGCCCGATAGGGAGGCGACGCAGGCGCAGAGTGGCAAAATTGGTGATCAGGGCGAGGGCGAGGATAAGATAAAACAGAAAGATCGTGCGATGGATCGGCGAGAATTCAAGCCCGAACAGATGTGCGAATCCACCTTCTCCAGCCGTGAAGGGCACGCCGAAAAAGGTGACGCGCGGTATGGATAATATTCCCGCTTCGCCATTGGTCAGATCGGACCAATTGGTCAGGACCAGATGAATGATTTCCCCAAAGGCCAACGTCACCAGCGCCAGATAATCGCCGCGCAGGCGCAGTACGGGAAAGCCGAGCAATATGCCCCAGAAAGCCGCCATGATGCCGGCAAGCGGCAGGCAGATCCAGAACGAGAGATCAAACTGCGTCGCCAATAGAGCGTAGGCGTAAGCGCCCACTGCATAAAAAGCGACATAACCAAGATCGAGAAGGCCCGCGAGCCCGACCACAATATTCAGCCCCCAACCCAACATCACGAAGATGAGAATCTGTATGCCGTAATTGTTGATCCATTTGAGCGATCCGGCAGAACCGAACCACCAGAGCATGGCGAGGGGAAACGCGATCAGCGCCCCGATGCCAGCTGTCGCAATCAGACTGGTGGCGGTGGATGACAGGATCGTAGCAGGCCGTGCAGGCGCTTTGGCTGCGATTGAGGCACGGCTTTCTGACGTGTCGATAGGAAACGCTGCGAGCATGGCGATCAAGCCTGCCACTATCGTGCCACCGACTATTTTGGGTTCGGCAATGCCTGCAAAATACCATGTGCCGAAACCGAAAGCCGCACAGAGCAAACCGGCCATTGCGAGTGTTCGCGCGCGCCAGCCATCCAGCATGACGGCGAAAAAGCGTGCGCAGGCGATGATGATGATCGCTGCAAACATCCAGGACCAGCGTGTCTGCAGTGCGAGCTGGTTGTTGATGTCGGGTTCTGCGCCGAGCGCGAGAATCGGGAACGAAAGGCCTGCGGAAATGAGGGCCGCGAGGCCTGCTTCGCGCAATGCGTTGTTAAGCCTTTGGGTGGCGGGTGAAGTTGCTGTGTCGTGCCCCGCCGGCATGGTTCAGACTTTCTCGATCTCAGGTTTGCCGAGCAGCCCCTGGGGCATGAAAATCAACACGACGATCAGAATGGTGAAGGCGGCAACATTCTTGTAATCGGACGACACATAGGCTGCCCACAGAACTTCGATCAGGCCGATCAGCAGACCGCCGATGACCGCGCCAGGGATGGAGCCGATGCCGCCCAGCACGGCAGCCGTGAAAGCCTTCACGCCGGGGATGAAACCGTCAGCAAAATTCACGTTGCCAAACTGTATGAGATAAAGCGTGCCTGCCACGGCCGCCAGTGCCGCACCCATGATGAAGGTGATGGATATGGTGAGGTCCACGTCGATCCCCAGCAGTGCGGCCATCTTGCGATCCTGCTCACAGGCGCGTTGTGCCCGTCCCAGAGGCGTCTTTTGCACGATATACCAGAATATCGTGAGCAAGACGACGGTCACGACCATGATGACAATCTGCTTCCAGGCCACAGTGACGTCGAACAGGCCGCCGGATGTGAGCGCGATGGTTTCATTGAACATCGGCGGAATCGGCTTGTTACGGGGGCCCTGAACGACCTGCACGAAATTGGCGAGAAAGATCGACATGCCGATAGCTGAAATCAACGGCGCGAGCCGAAAGGAGCCGCGCAATGGCCTGTAGGCCAGACGCTCGATCACCCAGCTCCAAAGAGATGTGAAAAACATCGCGAGCAACAGGACAATGATGAAGGCCAGCACCAGCCAGGTGATTCCGATGACCGTCGTCAGCGCCAGAAACAGCAACAGGGCAATGAATGCGGACACCATGAAAATATCGCCATGGGCGAAATTCACCATACCGATGATGCCGAAAACCATGGTGTAGCCGATGGCGATAAGCCCATAGATCGAGCCGAGCGTGACGCCGTTGATCAATTGCTGGAAGAAGAATTCCATTCACTCTTTCCTGGCGTCAGCTCTCAAGCTGTCATCCCGGGCGCCTAAGGCTACCCGCGATCGCTGTTTGATTGTTCATTCCTGTATTGTGATCCTGGAAAAATGTTACGCATTTTCCGGGATGGAAATTTCGTTTCAGAATTCACATTCCCATATCAGTGAACACGCCTTCAGCTTCCTTCATGGCGTGATTGGAAGCGGGCACGCCTGCGTAGACAGCGGCATGCATGATCATTTCCTTTATCTCGTCCTTCGTCCAGCCGTTGTTCACTGCGCCGCGCAGATGCAGGCGGAATTCGTCCCAATGGCCCAGGGATAATACAACTGACAGGGTGATGACGGACCGGATTTTCGGCGCCAGACCGGGGCGTGTCCAGACATCGCACCATGCGCCACGGGTGATGAAGTCCACCCAGTCGTTGTTGAAGGCGTTGCGGTTCTTTTCGGATTTGTCGACCCAGGCGTCGCCAAGCACCTTGCGGCGCATTTTCGCGCCTTTTTCGTAGCGTTCGTCTTTAGGGGTGCCTGACATCAGCGCCTCGATTTCTTGGCTGGTTTTCTGGCGGTCTTCTTCGCAGCCTTCTTTGGGGTTTTCTTGGCGGCTTTCTTTACGGCCTTCTTGGCGGCTTTTTTGGCCGGCTTCCCGGCGGTCTTTTTGGCTGCGCTTTTTGCTGCAGGCCGGGCTGTCTTTTTCGCAGCTTTCACGCTCTTTTTAGCTACCGTCTTCTTGCTCGCTTTTTTGGTGAACTTTTTAGCAGCCTTTTTGGCGGCGGTTTTCTTTGCTGCCTTTTTCGCTGCTTTCTTGGCGGGAGCCTTTTTCGCAGGGGTTTTCGCGACAGAGGGCTTCCGGGCGGAGGCAGGTTTGGCTGATGCAGGTTTAGCCTTCGATGCCGGGGCTTCGGCGGGTACAGATGCTGCCCGCTCGGGCGCAGTCAGGAAGGATACGACGGCACGGGTGAATGCTGCCTCAGCCTCGATATTCGAGAGATGGGCCGCGTCGAGGTCGATCAGGCGGGCGCCCTTGATGGAGGCGGCGATCAGCCCACCCATAGAGGGCGGCGTTGCCGGATCATGCTGGCCCACGATGACAAGGACCGGATTGGTGATCGAGCGCAGCGCTTCGCGCTGGTCCATGTCGCGGATCGCGGCGCAGCAGGACGCATAGCCAAGGGCCGGCGTCGCCTTGACCATTGTGGCGATACGTTTGACGGCCTCGGGTGAACGCTCCTGATAATCGCACGTGAACCAGCGGTCGATGGTTTGGGGGACCAGACCATCCATCCGGCCGGCCCGGGCTTCGCGGATCCGTTTGTTCCAGATATCCGGGCTGCCCATGAAGGCCCCGGTGTTGCACAGCACGGCTTTGCCGATGCGCTCGCGGTTGTGGGTGAGGAGCCACATCCCAACCATGCCGCCCATGCTCAAGCCCATGAAATGGGCTTTTTCAATTCCGAGGGTGTCGAGAATATGCAGCGCGTCATTGGCGAGCTGCTCGATGGAATAGGGGCCATCCGCAGCAACGCTGTCGCCATGCCCGCGTGAATCATAGCGGATCACCCGGAAGCGCTGGGTCAGCGCCGCCATCTGGCCGTCCCACATATGCAGGTTGGTGCCAAGCGAATTGGACAGCAGCAGGCAGGGCGCTCCATCGGGCCCTTCCACCTCGATGTTGAAGGTTTCCTCACCGATTTCTATTACAGCCATAGCTCCATCCCCTCATTTGCCGCTGTGGCCTGATCGCTAGATCCAGTTTATTCAGCGCATAGCCTTGGCAGACGCAAGGCGCAACGGAAGATTTGTGTGCACAGGCCGGAAACCGCAATTTATACCCGCGACTCCATTGCGCGGAACTGGGGGCTGGACTTCGCCCTGCCGTCCGCGTGATAAGGGCGACCTGAGATTTCAACAGGGGTATACAATGGCCATGACCATGAAGGGGGAGGTTTCCCTCCCCGCCAGCCGCCAGTCGGTTTGGGAAAAGCTTAATGATCCCGAGGTTCTGAAGCAGTGCATTCCGGGGTGCCAAGAGCTTGAAAAAATTGGTGAAAATGGCTTCAAGGCGACTGCCAAGATCAAGGTTGGGCCCGTGAGCGCCACGTTCAAGGGCAATGTCGAACTGACTGACATCGATCCGCCGAACGGCTATCGCATTTCCGGCCAGGGCGAAGGCGGCATCGCTGGCTTTGCCAAGGGCGGCGCGAATGTCAGCCTCAAGGACGGCCCGGATGGCGGCACGATTCTTGTGTATGACGTCGAAGCCAATGTTGGCGGCAAGATTGCGCAGCTCGGTGGCCGCCTGATCGATGGTGTCGCCAAGAAGAATGCGGACGCATTTTTTTCGAAATTTGCAGAAATCGTGAAAGCTGGCTGAAGTTTCGCGAGAAAAATGCGCTTGCAGCTTGACCCTGCGGGCGCGAATGAACACAGTAGCTGCCAATTTGCCGGCCCGGAATAGCGGGCCGCCGGGATTTCGTGAATCAAGGAGGAAAGCATGCCAAAAGTTTCCATGACCGTGAATGGCAAGGAAGTTTCAGGAAATATCGATTCCCGCACCCTTCTGGTGCAGTTTCTGCGCGATACACTGCGCCTGACGGGTACTCATGTCGGTTGTGATACGAGCCAGTGCGGCTGCTGCGTCGTGCATGTGGACGGCAAGGCGCTCAAGTCCTGCACGGTGCTGGCGCTGACGCTCGAAGGCGCCAACGTCATGACGATTGAGGGCCTCGCCACCGACGGCAAGCTCCATCCGATGCAGGAAGCATTCCGCGAAAACCACGCTCTGCAATGCGGTTTCTGCACACCGGGCATGATCATGACCTCGGTCGATATCGTCAATCGCAAGGGCAACAAGCTCGACGAGCAGACCATCCGTCACGAACTGGAAGGCAATCTTTGCCGTTGCACGGGCTATCACAACATCGTCAAGGCTGTTGCCGCTGGCGCTGAAGCCATGGGCAAGTAACTGGCCGAGTATTTGACGGAACTGGCGCGGCCGATGCCGCGCCGTTCAAATTGATCGCCTCAAGTCTCATTGCAACGGAGGGTGTCATGTCAGCAACCGGAGTCGGCGCTTCTGTCCGCCGCAAGGAAGATCTGCGTTTCATCACGGGGCGCGGACAATACACTGATGACATCAACCGGCACGGACAGGCGTATGCCTATTTCCTGCGGTCTCCCCATGCCCATGCTGAAATCAACAGGCTCGATACCGCAAAAGCCGCGAAAATGCCGGGAGTTCTGGCGATTTACACGGGCGACGACATCGCGGCTGACAAGATTGGCGGACTGATTTGCGGCTGGATGATCCATTCCAAGGATGGCTCACCCATGAAAGCGGGCGCCCATCCGGCGCTGGCGCAGGGCAAGGTGCGCTATGTCGGCGATCACGTTGCTGTCATCATCGCTGAAACGTTGGCGGAAGCACGCGACGCGTCTGAAATGATTAAGGTCGACTACAAGGTGCTGCCCGCAGTTGTGGATATGAACGACGCCGTGAAACAGGGTGCGCCTGTCATTCACGATGTTTCCGGTAATAATACGGTCTATAACTGGCATCTGGGCGACAAGGCGGCGACCGATGCTGCGTTCGCCAAAGCCAAGCACATCACAAAGCTCGATCTGGTCAACAACCGCCTTGTGCCCAATCCTATGGAGCCGCGTGCGGCTGTCGGCGATTACGAACCTGGCACAGAATCATTCACGCTCTATACGACAAGCCAGAATCCGCACGTTGCGCGGCTGGTTTTGTCAGCCTTTATCGGCATTGCCGCTGAAAACAAGCTGCGTGTGATCGCGCCGGATGTTGGTGGCGGTTTCGGGTCAAAGATTTTTATCTATGCGGAAGAAACCGTTTGCGTATGGGCGGCCAAGAAAGTCGGGCGTCCCGTGAAATGGACCTCTGATCGCAGCGAGGCGTTTCTGTCCGATGCCCACGGCCGCGATCATCTGACCCATGCTGAGCTTGCACTTGATGAGAAGGGCAAGACCATAGGTTTGCGCGTTCATACCAAGGCCAATCTCGGCGCCTATCTCTCGACATTCTCGTCGTCTGTGCCGACCTATCTTTATGCGCCGCTGCTGTCGGGCCAATATGATATTCCCGCGATCTATGCGGAAGTCGACGGTGTCTATACCAACACTGCCCCGGTTGATGCCTATCGTGGGGCAGGTCGTCCTGAAGCGACGTTTGTTGTTGAACGGCTGATCGAAATCGCGGCGCGTGAAACGCATACGGATCCCGCACAATTCCGGCTGAAGAATTTCATCCGATCCTTCCCGCACCAGACGCCTGTCATCATGGCGTATGACGTTGGCAATTATCAGGCCTCGCTCGAAAAAGCGCTGGAAATGTCTGATTACCGCAACATAGGCAAGCGCAAGGCAGCCTCTGCGAGAGAAGGTAAACTGCGCGGCATCGGCATCTCGGCCTATATCGAAGCTTGCGGCATTGCGCCTTCCGCTGCTGTCGGCTCGCTGGGCGCCGGCGTGGGTCTGTGGGAATCGGCAGAAGTGCGCGTTAACCCCATCGGCACAGTCGAGGTGCTGACAGGTTCGCATTCACACGGGCAGGGGCATGAGACGACTTTTGCCCAGCTCGTCAGCGACCGGCTTGGCATACCCATCGACAATGTTTCTATCGTCCATGGCGACACCGACAAAGTGCAGATGGGCATGGGCACATATGGCTCGCGCTCGGGCGCAGTGGGCATGAGCGCGATCTTCAAGGCGCTCGACAAGGTGATCGCCAAGGGCAAGAAAGTTGCCGCTTATTGCCTTGAAGCCTCTGCCGAAGATATCGATTTCAAGGACGGCAAATTCTCGGTGAAGGGCACTGACAAGGATATCGACTTTGGGTCTGTCGCGTTGCAGGCTTATATCGCGCACAAGTTCAACGGTCAGGATCTTGAGCCGGGCCTGAAGGAAGGCGCATTCTGGGACCCCACGAATTTCACCTTTCCTGCTGGCGTGCACATCTGCGAAGTTGAAATCGATCCGGAAACCGGCGTGACGCGCATCGACCGCTGGACGGCGGTGGATGATTTCGGTCGTGTCATTAATCCCATGATTGTCGAAGGGCAGGTGCATGGCGGTATTGGCCAGGGCGTCGGGCAAGCGCTGTGTGAAGGCGCGTATTACGACAAGAGCGGGCAGTTGATTACTGCGAGCTTCAATGATTACTGCATGCCGCGTGCTGACGATCTGCCCTCCTATAACGTCGGGATGACACAGACGCCGTGCCCGTCCAACCCGCTGGGCATCAAGGGTTGTGGCGAAGCGGGCGCCATTGCTGCGCCACCAGCCGTTATCAACGCGATCACCGACGCCGTTGGCCATGAAAACGTGGCCATGCCTGCAACACCACTCGCCGTCTGGCGTGCTGCTCAAAATGCGGTGGCCAGGAAGGCCGCCGAATAAGTCCAACACCCGCTCGCGGGCCCAATCAACAGACCAATAGGAGACTGAAATGTATCAATTCACCTATCACCGCGTCGACAGCGCACGCAAAGCGTCCAATCTCGCCGAGAAGAACGAAGATGCGAAGTTTCTCGCTGGCGGCATGACATTGTTGCCGACCATGAAGCAGCGTCTGGCGTCTCCGTCAGCGCTCATTGACCTCAACTCCGCTTCGGAAAAGCTGGCTGGCATCGAGGTCAAGGGCCGCAACATCCACATCGGCGCCATGACACGGCACTACGATGTCGCCAATTCCAAGGATGTGCAGGAAGCCATTCCGGCGCTGGCGGATCTGGCCGGGATGATCGGCGATCCGGCAGTGCGTCATCGCGGCACGATCGGCGGTTCTGTCGCCAATAACGATCCTGCGGCGGATTATCCTTCTGCCCTGCTGGCGTTGAACGCGACCATCCACACGAACAAGCGCAAGATTACCGCGGACGAATTCTTCACCGGCCTATTTGAGACGGCGCTGGAGCCCGGCGAACTCATCACCAAGATTGTGTTCCCGGTGCCGTCCAAGGCGGCTTACATGAAGTTCCCGAACCCGGCTTCGCGCTATGCGATGGTTGGCGTTTTCGTTGCCAAGAAGGGCAAGGATGTGCGCGTCACGGTAACGGGCGCGGGCTCAAGCGGCGTCTTCCGCGCGGGTAAATTTGAAGCCGCCTTGACCGCGAAATTCCATGTGAAGTCGCTCGAAGGCATCAGCGCAACAGCCGAAGGCCTCAACAGCGATATCCATGCGGACGCCGCCTATCGCGCCCATCTGATCGGCGTGATGGCCCGCCGCGCGGTGAACAAGGCGAACGGGAAGTAGTCCGGTCCATGTGTCATCCCGGATGCCGTAGGCAATCCGGGATCGCCGGGCGTTTCTTCATGCGATCCCGGGTTCGGCCTTCAGCCGCCCCGGGATGACAGTTTTTAAAGGCCTCCATGAACGTCCCTGCCTCCATTGACGATACCCTCGCGCTGCTGACAGGCGTCGATTACGTTGGCGACCGTTCGCTGGCGACGGTGCTGTTTCTTTCATTGAAAATGGGTCGCCCGTTGTTTCTGGAAGGCGAGGCTGGTGTCGGCAAGACCGAGATTGCCAAGGTTCTCAGCCAGACGCTTGGCCGCAAGCTGATCAGGCTGCAATGCTATGAGGGCCTTGATGTCTCCTCGGCCGTCTATGAGTGGAATTATGCCGCGCAGATGATGGCGATCCGGCTGGCGGAAGCGTCGGGCGAGACTGACCGGACGCGCCTTGAAGGCGACGTGTTTGCTGATCGCTATCTTGTCAAGCGCCCGCTGCTGCAGGCGCTGGAGCCAACGGCGGAGGGTCCGCCGGTTTTGTTGATCGATGAACTTGATCGTACTGATGAGGCATTTGAAGCATTTCTGCTCGAAGTGCTCTCGGATTTCCAGATCACCATTCCAGAGCTTGGCACGATCAAGGCCGAGCGGCCGCCAATTGTCATCATCACGTCCAACCGCACGCGCGAAATTCATGACGCGCTGAAGCGGCGCTGTTTCTATCACTGGGTCGGTTATCCCGATGTGGAGCGCGAGACGAAAATAGTACGCGCGAAAGTGCGGGGCGTGCCGGCAAAACTGACAACGCAGATTGTTCGCTTCGTGCAAAAACTGCGCGATGAGGATTTGTTCAAAAAGCCGGGTGTCGCCGAAACGCTCGATTGGGCAAGCGCCCTTCACGAACTCAACGCGGTTGCGCTTGATCCTGCGCTTGTGAACGATACCTTGGGCATACTGCTCAAATATCAGGACGACATCGAAAAGATCGGCGGCGCGAAGGTGGAGCAGATGATCACCGACATGCGCCGCGAGATGAAGGTGTGATGGGCGAGCGGCAGGCCAGTAACGCACGCACCTGCGGGCCGTGCCACATGTGCTGCCGCGTATTTTTTATCCCCGAAGCCCAGAAAGACAATATTGACTGGTGCACCAATCTGGATCGCACACATGGTTGCCGTATCTACGAAACGCGGCCAAATGCATGCCGTGAATTCTATTGCGGCTGGCGCAACGATGAAAATCTTGGCGAGGAATGGCGGCCCGATATTGCGGGCTTCGTGCTGTCCGATCCAGATCCCTGGGCGATATTGGTGACTTGCGATCCTGACAATCCCGACGGCTGGCGGCGCGAGCCTTATCAGTCCAATATCCGGCTCTGGGCGCGGACGGCCTCGAGCCAGGGACTGTTTATGGGGCTGCGCGAAGGCGAAAGCGTGTCGCTGTTGCTTGAGGATCGCGAAGTACCACTGAACGAGGCCGGCAACGGGCCGGGGAATGGTGCGTGATGGCTCAGCCGGTTTTGCAGCAAAGCGATGCGTCGCAGGAGCCATCAGGCGCGCTGGCCGACAACATCATGCATTTTGCGCGGGCGTTGCGGGCGGCAGGCATGCCGGTTGGTCCCGGCAGCATCATTGATGCGGTGAAAGCGGTGGAAGTGGCGGGCGTAACCCGGCGGGATGATTTTCGCGCCGCGCTGGAATCTGTGTTTGTCACGCGCTACGAGCATCGTGTTCTGTTTGATCAGGCTTTTGGCATTTTCTGGAAACGCCGCGGCTTCATGGAAAAGCTGATCGCGATGATGTCGCCCATCGCTGAGCCAGAGAAAGAAGATCAGCCAGTACAGAAGCCGAAGGCAGGGGCAACGCGCATTGCCCAGGCCCTTCTGCCGCGCAAGGAGCCTGAACAGGCGCAGACCGAACTGGAGATCGATCAGCGCTTCACGATGTCCACATCCGAAGTGCTGCAGAAGAAAGACTTTGCGCAGATGACGGCCGAGGAAATGTCAGTCGCAACGCGGGCGATTGCGCGAATGAAGCTTTCTGATGATGAGGTCCGCACGCGCCGCTTCGCCGCTGATCTTCGGGGATTGCGGATAGATCCGCGCCGTACCTTCCGCCGTTCGCTGCGCGCGGGCGGGCAGATGATTGAACTGGCAAAGCGCTCGCGTGTGATGCGCCATCCCCCTGTTGTCGCCATTTGCGACATATCCGGTTCGATGAGCGATTACACCCGTATTTTCCTGCACTTTCTGCATGCGCTGACAGAAAGGCGCCGGCGCGTTCATACATTTCTATTCGGCACTCGGCTCAGCAATGTCACACGTGCGCTGCGCCACAAGGATCCGGACGATGCGCTGGCGCTGTGCACGGCGGAAGTTGAGGACTGGTCGGGCGGCACGCGCATTGGCGGTTGTCTGCATCGCTTCAATCGTGATTGGTCGCGCCGGGTGCTGGGCCAGGGCGCTATTGTGCTGATCTTTACCGATGGCCTTGAACGGGAAGGCACGAAGGAACTGGCGCTTGAGATGGAGCGCATTCACAAATCGGCGCGGCGCGTGATCTGGCTCAATCCGCTTTTGCGCTATGATCGTTTCGAGCCTCTGGCGCAAGGCATTCGCGCGATGCTGCCGCATGTTGACGAATTCAGGCCAGTCCATAATCTGGCAAGCATCGAGATGCTCGTTACGGCGCTTTCGGGCGAGCGGAAAGGGATCGAGACTGATCCCAGACCATGGATGCGGCGAGTAGCGTAGGAACCAAACGGGGAGGACCACATGAAGGCTTTGCGCTTGTTCGTCTGCGCCTTTGCATCGGCCTTTGCTTGCGCAACATATGCGCAGGATGACGGCTTTTATCGAGGCCGCACGATTTCCATGGTGATTGGCCATGAGGTTGCAGGCGGCTTTGATGTGTATGCCCGTGCGCTCATTCGCCATATGCCGCGCTACATTCCAGGCAATCCAGGCATGGTGCCGCAGAATATGCTGGGTGCAGTGGGGCTTGTTTCCGCCAACTGGCTTTACAATATTGCGCCCAAAGACGGTTCCGCGATGGCGATCTTTGCGCCATCCAATCTGGTTGATCCCTTGCTCGGAGAAGGGCAGGGCAAGTTCGATATCACGCGCTTTACGTGGATCGGCAATATGGATGAATCGGTAGCGCTGTGTGTTACGACGAAAGAATCCGGCGTCACGTCTTTTGATATCATGCGCCAGAAGGAGACGATTGTAGGCGCTTCGGGCTCCGGCGTCGCCGGGCCATTAAGCCAGACAGCGCGGGCGGTGAAGAACCTTCTGGGCGGCAATATCCGCGTGATTCAGGGCTACAAGGGCGCGCCGAGCATACGCCTTGCGATGCAGAAGAATGAAGTGCAGGGCATTTGCGGAATACCGCTTGCGACTGTGCAATCGGAATGGCTGGGGGATCTGCAATCGGGCGGATTCATTCCTGTGTTACAGATGGGACGGCAAAAGCATGCCGATCTGCCCAATGTTGCGCATGCGTTTGACTATGTGAAATCGCCGGAAGAGCGGCAATTGTTCGACCTCGTGTTCGGGCTGCAATCACTGGGCCGTCCCTTCGCTGCGCCGCCGGACATTCCACCCGCGCGCGCGAAAATCCTGCGCGATGCGTTTGACGCGACATTGCGGGATAGCGAATTTTTGGCGGAAGCTGCAAAGCTGCGGCTTACGATCAAGGCGACTTCAGGCCTGGAAATGGAGAAGCAGTTGGCTGCTGTTTATGCGCTGCCAAAGCCATTGATCGAGCGCGCGCGGCAGGCTGTTCGCGCAGATTGAAAGATATGAGGACAAAGAATGAGCACGCGTGAAATCGTTTATCAGCCGGAAAAATACTGGGATCGGCTGTTTGCGCCGGGCGGCCATGTGGGGATCGTTACCAGCGTTGACACGCAGGGCCGTGTGAATGCGGCCTCTTACGCGACTTGCGTCCGTATCGTTCATAATCCGGTGCAGATTGCTTTCACCACGTCCATGAAAGGTCATACGCGCGAGAATATTCTGGCGACGAATGAGTTTGTCGTGAACTTGCCGTCGTTCGAGCGCAAGATTCTGGAAGCCGTGCGTGTTGCCGGATTGCCATTCGAGAAGGGCGTCAACGAGCTTGAAAAGGCAGGACTGACTGCAATCCCCTCGCAGACAGTCAAGTCGCCGCGGATCGAGGAGTGCACGCGGCACTTTGAGTGCGAGGTCGTCTGGACCAAGGAATGGCTGGGCCGCATGATGGTTGTCGGCAATGTGCTCGCCGCTTCTGTCTGGGCTGGCTATGTCGACTCCAAGGGCTATCTGCTGTGGGACAAGATCAAGCCAGTGGCTTTTGCTGGCGCGCCGTATTTCAACACGTTCGTGGCGGCGACAGAAATCATGTCTGTCGGCATGCCCTATGAAGGACCGGAAGTTTCGGCGGGCGAGGCGAGCAATCGCAGCTATTTCGAGGATATCTGAAACACACTGGCTGGCGCGGCGCCTGTCAGGAATATCCCCAGTGTTCGCACGAAGCATTTACACGCGTGGTTGCTGCGGGATCGCCCGCTGACGAATTGGCGGCGACGGCCTGAATGGTTCCGCTCGTCAATTCACCATTGGCATTGGGAATAAGCAGCGCGAAGAAGCGTCTGTAGCCGGAACGTGATCCATCGGGATTGCGCGCGTCTATATCCGCGCAATAACCAGCGTGTGCGCCTTTAGGCGTTTTAGCGACGACTGACGCCCACCGAAATTGCACGGCTGACGCGCCGCCCAGATTGGCGGGCAGGGAATTTTGGAGCGCGGCTTTTTCAACGTCCGACAATTCGCGGAAACTCGCCACGGGCGCGGGTGGCGTTGCGCAACCGGCGATGGCGAGAACAAACACTATCGACAGAGGCTTTTTCATGTTGTCCGTCTTGTTAGGCCAAGGGGGCGTTCGCGTTTGCCAGAGCGATAATTCAAGCCTCATCGTTCTGCGATGAATTGCCTCCGTTGCCCGCGAGCATTCAGCTATCGCCGCAGCGGCTTGCCGTCCAGCCAGTCTTTCCCCTCCGCATAAAGCGCCTCGATCTCCGGCCCGCGAAGGCCCGGAAGGTCCTTGCGCACATCGCGACCCTCCTGCGATTGCGCATAGGCGAGGTGGCGATAGCCCATGGGGAATTGCGAGGCGAGCTTGTCGTCAAGCACATAGGTTTCGTTGGGGTTTACCGGGTCGGCGCGGTCCTTCTCGTAAACGGGTTGGCGCAATACGATAGCCCAGCGTCCATCACGCTCTTCAAGGAAATCGTAGAAACGACCGGTGCAGCACGTGTCGCACAAGATGCCTTCGAGCTTCGAGCGGCCCATGATTTGCATCTTGGTTTGCGCGATGGCGCGCTCGCCGTTCAACTGAATGGCGGTGCCGCCGAGAAAATGCTGGGACATGCCGCCTTTCGCCCAGGTGGCCTTGCAGCCATCAATGAACTGGCCGACCGAGCCAGTGAACCAGGTTGCGACCATGCGGCCATCTGAGTGCCAGCAGGTGGCGAGTTGTTCCCATTGTCCGCTGTCACGCCAGATCGCCCAGCTTTCGACGACATCGCGGATGGCGGTTTTCGCAGCGTTTGATTGAGGCATAACTCCACCATTTCTTGTCATGTGGCGTTTCTTGGGAAGGCTGTTTCAGCGGTGCGAATATACGCACTCACCTTGAAGCCGCATAGTGTGCAATGGCGTCAATGTCGGCATCGTTGAGACCATAGATGACTGCCGTCATCGCGGTATCGGCGCCCTTGCGCTTGTTGTCGCGATATTCCTTCAAAGCTGCAGACATGTAGTCGATACGCTGTTTGGCGAGACGCGGCATTTGCTGGTCGCCGGTCAAGGTCGGGCCATGGCATGATGTGCAGCGCAGTTTTGTTGACAATTGGCTGCCACGCGCTACCAGCGCCGGGTCTGGCGGGTCGCCCGCCGGTTTTGCAATGAGCTTGTTAAAGTGTGCCGCGATAGCTACGATATCACCGTCCTTCAAATTCTTCACAGCATCCTGCATCGCCTCGATGGGGCGAACGCCTTCACGAATGAGAATGAGTTGATTGAGGATGAAGAATTCCGGCTGTCCGGCCAGTGACGGGATTTTCTCCATCGTCGAATTGCCGTCCGCACCATGGCAGGCGCCACATTGTTCGATACGCTCGGTAAGGGTTTGCGCCTGCGCGGGTGCAAGCGATAACACGAAAGCCGCCAGCATGAACGCTGACGGCCGCAGTATTTAAGTCCTCAAGTTCATTGCGCTTACTTCGTCCCTTAGCTGATGCGATAGGTTGCGCCCATGTTTTCGTCCGACACCAGAAGCGATCCATCCTTCATCTGGAAGACGTAGGAGGGACGGCCGTAGAATTCGTTCTTGCCTGAATCCAGCAAGCCGGTCATGAAGGGTTCAATGGTTGCCTTGCCGCCGTTGACGCGCGCCACCACAACATCGTAGCCGGAACGCTTTTCCCGGTTCCACGAGCCGTGCCGCGCGATAAAAGCGACACCCTGATAGGCTTTGGGGAACATGTTGCCGGTGTAAAACTTGATGCCGAGGCCGGCAGAGTGGGGACCTGTCAGCGCTGCGGGCATTATCACGCCATCGCAGTCATTGGGCATCTTGATGTCGGAATCTGGAATGCCGTTGGCGTGGCAATAGGGAAAGCCAAAATTTGCGCCTTCCTTGCGCTTCGGCAGCCGGTTGAGTTCATCCTGCGGACCCTCGTTGCCGGCCCAGTCGGGTCCGTTGTCAGTAAACCAGAGTTCCTTGGTCTGCGGATGCCAGTCGAAGCCCACGGTATTGCGAATGCCGCGCGCCACAATCTCCATGCCTGTGCCGTCTGCATTGTAGCGACGAATCTGTGTGTAAATTCCAGGGTTCAATTCACAGATGTTGCAGTTGGCGCCGACCTGCACATACATTTTTCCGTCGGGACCGAAATCGATATACTTCTAGGGCCTGTCGTCATTTAAGCCAAACGATGGCGCAAACCAAATGCAGCCCTGCGAGGAAGTTTCGCGCGGTCTTCTCGTAGCGTGTCGCGATCCCCCGAAAATGCTTGATAATGCAGAAGAAGCGCTCGACGAGATTGCGTTCGC